>JANOFP010000286.1:0-2426 GCA_031413675.1 Bacteroidota bacterium | reverse complement strand
CATATTGGTAATAAATGAATGGCAAAAGTAGTTTTTATTATCTGGCTGGTATTGAAATAGGTTTATGGTAAAAAAACAACCCGGATTTAGGATACCAGAATTTATTGGTTAAAAAATTATTGTTTAACTAATGATGTAGTTGCCACAAAAAGGTTAAACAAAAATACAAGTAAATTATTTTTAAATATCTGCGAACATTTCATCAAAGATTTTGTTGTTAGAAAAAACAATTAAAAAAATTATTATGCAAAAGAACATTTTAAACTTGCTTGTAGCTGTAGCTATAAGTTCAGCAACATTCGTTGCTTGTAACAGTGAAGAAACCAAGAAAGAAGAAACACCAACTGAAGTTGTAAAAGAAGAGGCAATCGTTGCGCCGGCTGCAAAAGATGTAGTTGATATTGCTATTGGATCTGCCGATCACACAACATTAGTAGCAGCAGTAACAGCAGCTGGTTTGGTTGAAACACTGAAAGGTGCTGGTCCGTTTACCATTTTCGCTCCGACGAATGCTGCCTTTGTTGCTTTACCTGCAGGAACAGTTGATGGTTTACTAAAGCCCGAAAGCAAAGCTTCATTGACCAACATCTTAACGTACCATGTTGTAGCTGGTGCTGTAAAAGCGGCTGATTTAAAAGATGGCCAAAAAGTAAAGACTTTACAAGGCGAAGAACTTACCGTTTCTATTAAAGAAGGTAAAGTAATGATCAATGGTGCTAATGTAACAGCAGCGGATCTTACCGGAACAAATGGTGTGATTCATGTAATTGATGCGGTATTAATGCCAAAAAAATAAGTTTGATTCTTTGTTTTTAAAATTCGATAGTGGGAGTGGCAAATGCTGCTCCCACTTTTTTTATAAAAATAATTACTAAAACAAATAAAGCTTTACATTTAAAAATGGAACAAGCCTATATTATAGCCCGACTGAAAGAAATTACAATTCCGGAATTATTAGATGCATTAGCAGAAGCAAATGCAGGAAAACCTGTTGATATTTATGAACACATACCACCCTTGTTGATCGATCAGGTAACTGATGCGTTGTGGGATTTCATTGATGCTGTTAAACATATAAAAGAGTAAGAAAATAATTTCAACGGCCATTGAATGTTTTTTTACAATTATTGGCACCAAAAAAAATCAGGTTAATAATGCAATGAATTGGTTTAAACGAATTGTTCTATAACTTTACTACAAATGCCTTTCCCAAAACTTATACTCAGTTACCTGCTAACCGCTGTTGTTTTTTTTGCTATCGATATGACCTGGTTGGGTTTTATCGCAAAAGATCTTTATAAAAAATACCTCGGCGGGTTTTTAAGTGATAAAGTAAATTGGACGGCAGCAATTGTATTTTACCTGCTTTTTATAGTAGGTATCTTTTATTTCGCCATCCTTCCTGCAGTTGAAAAGAATTCTGTTTTAAAAGCAATCCTTAGTGGTGCATTGTTCGGATTTTTTACATATGCAACCTACGATCTTACCAATTTGGCCACGCTAAAAAACTGGCCCTTGCAAATTGTTTTTATTGATATCATTTGGGGCTCAGTGCTCACGGGTCTTGTAAGCACCGCAGGTTTTTATATTGTAAAATGGGTTTCCTGAATGTTACAGGAATTTCTATATTGTTTTATCATCATCTTTCTCTATGCCAGTACCTGGTTTATTGTTGCTGTATTTAAAAAAAGGAACGATATAGCTGATATAGCCTGGGGGCTTGGGTATATTTTAATTTGCCTTTATCTTTTTTTTGCAAAGGATCGATCGCCGGTTTCGCTTTTGTTATATAGCCTTGTTATTTTATGGGGCTTACGGCTGAGTATTCATATTTATAACCGGAATAAAAATAAGAAAGAAGACTTTCGTTATCTCGCCTGGCGGCAATCATGGGGTAAAACATTTTACTGGCGATCTTATCTGCAAATTTTTTTGCTACAGGGTTTCCTTTTATTAATTATTGTTTCTCCGGTAATTAACGCCGCAATTTCAGTATCCAAAAGATGGGATGCATTTACCTGGGCAGGTTTATGTTTTTGGCTGATTGGTTTTTATTTTCAGGCAGTCGGAGATTACCAATTGTCTGTATTTATTAAGCAAAAAAAAAATACCGGAGAAATAATTCAGACCGGGCTGTGGAAATTTTCCCGTCACCCGAATTGAGCAGCACCGCACGTGCGGCAGGTGCAATAACGTAATTCAGCCAGCCGTGCCCGGGATCCTTGACCTGCAGAAGCGTGCCGTTATTTACACCGGTGATGTACCACTTGGGGTCATAGGTTGCCTGCAACTCTCCTTGCGGTTGTGTATCGGGGAACGGGGGTAGCATCGTGGTTCGGCGTTTGGCCGCGCGCGCAATGAGGTCGTCAAGTTCGGCGGTCGTAAGGTGGGAAATATCGATTGTCATGTTGTCATCCTTGGTCGAG
>JANOFP010000285.1:0-4789 GCA_031413675.1 Bacteroidota bacterium | reverse complement strand
TAAGTCACAGGTTTTATAAAAACATTTTTCACCCAACTCGTCTTTTGCAACTTTTAATTTTTCTTCATCCCTTCCAACAATAACAGTTTGAATTCCGTTTTGTGTAAATTCTTTTGCAATGGCAAATCCCAATCCTGATCCACCTCCTGTTACAATTGCAACTTTTTTGTTTTGTGTGTTCATCTTTGGGTTGTAAAAAATTATTTTATTTTTTACTTTCGATTGCAATTTAAAATTATTTCAATAGATTGGGTAAGGTTTTTTTTATTAAAAAAAATATGAGAGAATGCCACACATTAAATGTGTGGCATTCTCCATTTGAAAAGATTAAATTCGTTTAAAGTTGAATTATTAATAATTATACAATTATGAAAAGGTCCAATAACTCACAACAGATTTTACTTATTACCTGTTTTACAATTTTTTCAGCTTTTTCTTCTTTCGGCCAATGGCAATCTCTATTCAACGGCAAAGACCTGAAAGGGTGGAATCAAAAAAATGGCCAGGCAAAATATACAGTTGAAAAAGGAGAAATTGTTGGTACCACAGTTGCCAATACTACTAATTCGTTTTTATGTACCAATGAAGAATATGGTGATTTTATTTTTGAAGTAGACTTAAAAGTTGAAAATGCAATGAACTCGGGCATTCAGTTTCGCAGTCTTTCAAAACCGGATTATCAAAATAACCGGGTGCATGGATACCAAATGGAAGTGGACCCAACTGACCGTGCATGGAGTGGTGGTATTTATGATGAAGCACGACGTGATTGGTTATATATCCCCAATATTAATCCGGAAGGTAAAAAAGCTTTTAAAAAAGGAGATTGGAATAAATACCGCATTGAAGCAATCGGCAGTACAATTCGTACGTGGATAAATGGAATTCCTGTTTCGCATTTAATAGATGATCTGACTCAAAAAGGTCTTATTGCTTTGCAAGTTCATGCTATCTATGGCGAGATGAAAGAAGGAATGAAAATCCGTTGGAAAAATATAAGGATACAAACTGCTAATATAAAACCAAGCCCACTGGACAATACCCCTGTTATTAATTTACTTCAGAATAATTTATCGGATCAGGAAAAACAACAAGGTGTAAAACTCTTATTTAATGGCAAAGATTTTACTGGCTGGAGAGCCGTTCATGGTGATAAAATGCCAGCAACACATTGGAGCGTTCAAGATGGCGATATTAACGTAAGCCCATCTGATGGTTCTGAAACAGGAAACGATATTGTAACCATAGAACAATACGGAGCATTTGAATTAACTTTTGATTTTAAGTTTTCGGATGGCGCCAATTCTGGAGTAAAATATTTTGTAAATGAAACTTTTGATTCAAATGGAAAATCAGGAATTGGTTTGGAGTACCAGATTTTGGATAATGAAAAACACCCGGATGCAAAATTGGGTGCTGTTGGTAACCGTACCTTGGCTAGTCTTTATGATTTAATTCCATCTTACAAACTGGATAAACGCTTTCAGCGAAAAATCGGGACCTGGAACCAGGGACGAATTGTTGTTTATCCAAATAATATTGTGCAGCATTGGCTCAATGGTTTCAAAGTAATAGAGTATGAACGTAAGAGTAATATTTTTGATGCGTTAGTTGCCCGGTCAAAATATGAAAAGTACAAAGGATTTGGTGCTGGCGATAAAGGAAACATTCTTTTACAGGATCATGGAAACAATGTTTCTTTCAGAAATATAAAAATCCGGGAAATAAAATAAAGGAGTGCAATAAATAATTTTTAAACACTCGAACTCTCAAGCCCCTCTCTACTTTGAAGAGGGAGTTAAGGGTGAGGTAAAAAACAAATCATCATGTCAAACAACCGTCGTGAATTTATCAAGACAACAGTAAAGGCCTCCGCCGGAGCCTATATTGCTGGTATGGGGTTTAGTGCAAAAAGTTATGCAAATATTATTGGTGCAAACGACCGGGTTCGTGTAGGAGTGATTGGTTTTTCCGATCGTTTCCGCCAGGCACTTTTCCCCTGTTTTAATAATCATTATAAAGAATTAAATTTTGATATGGTTGCTGTTTCAGATTTATGGAGCAAACGCCGGAATGAAGGAGTTTCATTTTTAAAAGAAAAACTTGGACATGATATTGTTGGCCGCAAAAATAATGAAGAACTCTATAACCTTAAAAATATTGATGCCGTTTTTGTTGCTACTTCAGATTTTCAACATGCATTACATGCCATTGAAGCAGTGAAAGCCGGTTGCGATGCCTATGTAGAAAAACCATTTGCAGAAACAATGGAAGATAATCGTGCAGCACTGAAAGCAATCAAAGCATCTGTTAGAATTGTACAGATAGGTTCACAAAGAAGAAGTGGTGAAAATTATGTTGCTGCTGATAAATTTATTAAGGAAGGAAAGTTTGGAGCCATAACAATGGTCGAATTATCATGGAATGTAAATCAACCGGGCCGTTGGCGCAGGCCAGAATTGGTTGCACAATTAAAAGAAGAAGATACAGACTGGAAACGATTTTTAATGAACCGCCCTTTTGAAAAATGGGATCCAAGAAAATATTTAGAATACCGTTTGTTCTGGCCCTATTCATCGGGCTTGCCCGGACAGTGGATGAGCCATCAGATTGATACGGTACATTGGTTTACCGGGTTGAAACATCCAAGAAGTGTGGTAGCAAATGGCGGAATATATATGTGGAAAGATGGAAGAAAAAACTGGGATACTTTAACTGCAGTATTTGATTATGGTCCGTCGGCAGGACCCGGTGGGCAAGATGATCCTTCATCAGGATTCCAGGTTACATTTTCATCACGCCAGCATAATGGCGATGAAAATCCAGCAGAAATTTATTATTCAAATGGTGGTGAATTAAATCTGAACACGAATAAAGTTTCTCCAAAAGGCGGTCTTCGTAAACGCCATGCTGAAGCAATGGGCATGAAAGAAAATTTATTACCGGAATATAATCTTGCCGATGCAGCAGTAAAAGCAGTGGCTTCTGCTAATACTGGAGGAGATTCTCTTACATCTGCACATGTTCGCAACTGGATGGAATGTATTCGCAGTCGGAAACAACCCAATGCACCAGTAGAAGCCGGATATTATCATTCCATTGCAAACATTATGACTACTGCTGCATCAAGAACTGGATCTAAAGCAACATTCGATGAAAAAACACAGGAAGTAATGGTGGGTGGAAAAGTTTTTAAATATTAAAAATTAGTAACACAAAAACAATCTTTTATTCCGAGAACGATTGCGCAAATTTCAGGGTTTAGACAATTCATAACTCATACTTTTATTAGCTGAGATTCTAATGTAAAAAACGGTCATATGAAACAATTTCTCGACGATAACTTTCTGCTTAATAACAAAACCGCAGAGCGTCTCTATCATGATTTTGCTAAAGACATGCCCATCATTGATTATCACAATCACCTGCCGCCAAATGAAGTGGCAGAAGATAAAAATTTTGAAAACATTACAAAGGTTTGGCTCTATTGTGATCATTATAAATGGCGTGCCATGCGAATCAATGGCGTGGAAGAAGCTTATATAACCGGGAATAAAACGGATTGGGAAAAATTTCGTGCCTGGTCTGCTACGGTTCCTTATACGTTAAGAAATCCTCTCTATCATTGGACGCACTTAGAACTGCAACGATATTTTGATATCCATGATATTTTAAATGCAGATACTGCAAAGAAAATTTATGACGAAACATCTGCTAAGCTCAAAACAAAAGAATACAGTGTAAAAAACCTGTTGGAGAAGATGAATGTAAAACTCATCTGCACGACCGATGACCCGGTTGATAATTTAAAATTTCATCAACAAATAAAAAAAGAGAGCCTGCCTGCCGGACAGGCAGGATGGAATGTAAAAGTATTACCCGCCTTCCGACCAGATAAAGCAATAAATGCAGACGACACAACCCTGTTCAATAATTATCTTACTTTATTAGAAAAAGCCGCTGATATTTCCATCAGCACATTCAACGATTATTTAGCAGCATTAAAAAATCGTCATGATTATTTTGTTGCCAACGACTGCAGTGTAAGCGATCATGGACTTGAAGAAATTTATGCAGAAGATTATACAACAACTGAAGTAGCGGGCATCTTTGCCAAAATTCGATCAGGTGGAGATTTAACATTGTTGGAAATCAGAAAATTCAAATCAGCCATGCTCGTAACATTAGCCGAATGGGATTGGGAAAAAGGATTTGTACAACAATATCACCTGGGTGCGTTAAGAAATAATAATACACGAATGCTGAAACAACTGGGCCCGGATACCGGTTGGGATAGCATGGGCGATTTTTCGCAGGCAAAAGCATTATCAAAATTTTTGAACCGTTTAGATACAAATAATAAACTGGCGAAAACAATTATTTATAATCTCAACCCTGCCGACAATGAATTGTTTGCTACTATGACTGGAAACTTCAATGATGGCTCTGCCGCCGGAAAAATTCAGTGGGGTTCATCCTGGTGGTTTTTGGATCAGAAAGATGGAATGACTAAACAAATGAATACGCTTAGCAATATGGGATTGCTTAGTCGTTTTATTGGAATGCTTACTGACAGCAGAAGTTTTTTATCTTTTCCCAGGCATGAATATTTCAGAAGATTGCTTTGTAATTTGTTTGGAGAAGAAATTGAGAATGGAGAATTGCCAAACGATATACTTTGGATTGGAAATGTGATCCAGGATATTTGCTTCAACAATGCAAAGAATTATTTTGGTTGGCAGAATTTAGATGAAAAACAAAAAATCATTGAACCGCTTTTAAATAAATA
>JANOFP010000284.1:0-1932 GCA_031413675.1 Bacteroidota bacterium | reverse complement strand
CATCGTTGATCATAAAAAGCATTGTCTGATTTTTTTCAAATAACAATTCTGCATTTGAAAATTGCTTTGTAATAAGCTGAAATAATTCTGGAGTACTGAAAGTTTCATTGGAGAAAAAATCAAGATCAACTGAAAGGCGATGACCCAGCCTTAATGCAACGTTAGTGCCGCCACCCAAACCAAATGCTTTTAACGGGCTTAAAGCTGAAATTTTTTTTAATAAGTCCAGGGTAGCGGGTGGGACTGCATTTTGTTGTAGCATTTAAAATCTTTTTTTTGAAGATGCAGAATTACACATAAAAAACTTAGCACCGGGCTACGCAAATATCCAGCATTGACAATTTCTTTCCTTATCCGTTTTAACCCATAAAATTTCATAATAGATACCTGATCTTTCCAATTGCCGTAATTAAATACTTTTTCTATTACATGTAATGATTTTTTTTCGAAGTCAATTTCATGAAATCGTACGTCCCAGAAAGCTTGTTTAGAAATTTCAGGCTTTTGCATATACAAAGCTACTCAGAAAATCAGCATCAATCAATAAACCGGTGAATCAATTTTTATATCCGCTTTACTGAAAGCGATTTTATATTTTATAAGCACTTTCGCCGCCTCCGTATTTTTCTTTTGAAGTAATAACGATTTATACAAACCGAATAAAGCCCAGCCATTTTCATTATTGTTTGCTAAATCTTTTCTGAAATATTTCTCGGCATTTATTCCATCTTTTTTTATTAAGTAGGCATTGCCAAGATAATGTTTGGGATTGAGTAACCAATCTCTTGGTTCATTGTACACCATATTTTCTTCAGTTGTTACCGCTTTTGTAAATGCAGCAATGGCATCATCTGTTCTTTTTTCTTTTAAGGCAATTGTTCCCAATAAAATATTTTCAGCTACAATCGCTCCATCAATTGCAGGGGAGAAAGGAGTTAATGGAATAGCAAGACTTGTGTCAGTTAAATAAAACTGGAGTTCAAGTAAATCTTCTTTAGCTTCTGAAACTCTTTCCTGGTTTGCCCTGGCCATACCTCTGCCAAAATAAAAAAGTAACGATGCATAAATATTTTTTTGATCTGGTTCTGTTTGTTGAAGCAGTTCTTTCCATTTTCCAAACCGGATGTATGCGAATGTAGGAGTCATATAAATATATTGCGTATAACTTCCCATCGGTGCCGGGCTCAATAAATAATCATAGGGAATACTGTTTCTTGTTTCAAATGCAGCTTCTTCTGATGTTTTAAAATTCCCGGTAAGCATTGCATTGTTTGTTTTCATATGCAGGTTATGTATCAGGTATAAAAAATCGGCACCTGTAACGGGAGCATAAAGTGGAATTGATTTCTGATAGCTGTTGACCGCATTTATATTTACTTCAATTCCTTTTTGATAATGTCCGGTTCGCAAATAAATATGTGATGGCATATGTACTACATGTGATAGGCCGGGGTTTGTTTTTCCCAATCTTTCTGCGCTTGGTAATGCTTTGTATGCATAGGGCGAAGGTTCCATTACATGAATATAATAGTGATTCGCTCCGGGATGATTGGGAGATCTAATTAATAATTTTTCAAGCACCGATCTTATTAAAGGTGTCCATGTTTTTGGTGTGCCATCTATATTCCATAAATCCCATGGGTGCTGAAGCATCATAGCGTCTGCATATAAAGCAGCCACATCCGCATCATTGGGAAATTGATCATATACTTTTTTCATTTCATCAACATACACCTGGTTAAGTTCTTTTCTGTTTTCTGTTGAATCGCCAGTGTAACGTGAACGCTGTGCCCGAATAAGCATTTTTTCTTTTTCAGTGCAATCACCGCATGATTCAATGGCTCTGCCGGCAGCAAGAAAAGCATTATACGATGCAGCGTATCCAAAATCATTTATATTAGGACCATACGTTAACGCCTGTGCCCAATAAAG
>JANOFP010000283.1:0-3458 GCA_031413675.1 Bacteroidota bacterium | reverse complement strand
CATTCACCTGCCTGATCACATATTGGACAATCCAACGGATGATTGATTAATAAAAATTCAACTACTCCATTTCTTGCATCCATAACCCGTTCGCTGGTAATATTTTTTACAACCATGCCATCCATTACATTGGTGCGGCAGCTTGCAACCAATTTAGGCATCGGTCGTGGGTCTGCAGTAGAACCAGATGCGACTTCAACCAAACAAGTACGGCATTTACCACCGCTGCCTTGCAGTTTGCTATAATAACACATAGCAGGTGGTGTAACATCGCCACCAATTTTTCGTGCAGCATTCAGTACAGTTGTACCCGGCTCCACTTCGATGGTGATATTATCAATAGTTACTTTAAATAATTTTGGTGCTTCAGCCATTTTAATTTCTTATGCTGTTAATATCAAATTTTATTTTTGTTTTTTGCTGCGCAAAGAAAAGTTTGCTCCAATCGTTCCATACAATTCTGCAAATATAAATGACTGCTTTCCTCTTCCTTCAATTCCTTTTTTATGCAGAATAATATTTGGCATATTGATATAGCCGTATTTGTTTTCAAATTTTATTATAATATGTTTCAAAAATGTAGCCTGCACTCCGGCTTTTGCCGATATACCAAAACCTGAAACATGAAACCGGTCGTTGCGTTCATAATCCAGCAGCTTAACATTTGATTTTGGAAATAAAACTCCCGTACCGCCTCCAATCAATCCGGAAATAATTAACCGGCTTGATTTGGAATGATACCAGGTAAAATATTTTTCTAGTTCAAAATTTAAATAATTCAAGCCATCCGTATGTTCAAATGTGAGAAAATCTTCAGTAATCGTTTTATCGCCATTATAAATGCCTTTATAATTTCCTGTACGGGAAATTGTTCCTTCCATCCGAACTGTTTGTCCATTGTCCATTACATATTTCATATGATCATCACCAAATGAAATAGCCAGGTTATTTTTTATAAAATAACTAATGCGGAGATTTGTTTGAGGAATTGTAAGCCTGCTAAAAGTAAGATAATCGTGAAAACTAAAAGGTGATTGCCTGTCATGCGCCACCACTTTATACAATTTAAAATCATAATCGGCTCCTTTAAAACTGATATTACTTTTAGTATAGGCATCCCTGTTCCATCCCCAGGAAATAGAAAGCTGTCCCTTTTTTTTATCGTTATACACCGGATGACTTTGGGCAAATGAAGTTGATGTGTAAAACAAGAGAAATATTATTTTTAAAAAATTAATCATTAAAATTTTTCAATTCATTATACTGCTAATAGTTTCGCATAATTTGCTAATCCGTAATTTTTTCTCAAACATTCTTCAGGGTTTTCTATATGCCATTCAAACTCATCTCTGAAATGCCGGATGGCTGCTGCCACGGGCCAGGCGGCTGCATCGCCTAAAGGACAAATTGTATTACCCTCAATTTTCCGTTGTATATCCCAGAGCAAATCAATATCACTCCTCTTTCCTTTTCCATTCTCAATATTCAATAATATTTTTTCCATCCAGCCGGTTCCTTCACGGCATGGTGAACATTGCCCACAACTTTCATGACGGTAAAATCGAGCTAATGTATAGGTATGCTTAACCACACACTGATTATCATCTAAAACAATAAAACCACCACTCCCCATCATACTGCCCGTAGCAAAACCTCCATCTGCAAGGCTTTCATAAGTCATCATTCTTGTTTCGCCTTTCGCCGTTTTCAATAAAAGATTTGCGGGTAAAATAGGAACCGAAGAACCACCTGGAATACATGCTTTCAATTTTCTACCGTTTGCAATACCACCACAATATTCATCGCTGTAAATAAATTCTTCCACACTGATGTTCATATCAATTTCATACACACCTTGATTTTTTATATTACCACATGCAGAAATTAATTTAGTACCTGTACTTTTCCCGATACCAATTTTTGCATATTCATCACCACCTTCATTTATAATTGGGACAACTGCTGTAATTGTTTCCACGTTATTTACAACAGTCGGGCAATCCCATAATCCTTTTACCGCAGGAAACGGAGGTTTGATTCTTGGATTACCTCTTTTTCCTTCCAATGATTCCAGTAATGCAGTTTCCTCGCCGCAGATATAAGCACCAGCACCTCGTTGTATATAAATTTCGCAATCAAAGCCACTGCCCAGGATATTTTTACCAAGCCATCCATTATTTTTTGCTTCGGTAATAGCCTGTTCTAAAATATCAACTATCCATGCATACTCGCCACGTATATATATGTATGCACGGTTGCTACCTAATGCATAACACGAAACAATCATTCCTTCAATTAATAAATGCGGTAGAAACTCCATCAAATACCGGTCTTTGAAAGTTCCGGGCTCTGACTCATCAGCATTCACAACCAAATATCGTGGCACACCTTCAGGCTTTGCCAAAAAACTCCATTTCATACCTGTGGGAAAACCGGCACCACCGCGACCACGCAAACCACTCTTCTTTACTTCTTCAGTAACAGCAGCCGGATCCATTGTCTTCAATGCTTTCTCTACACTGCGGTAACCACCTTCACGGCGATACACATCATAGAGTCTGATGTTTTCAATGTATGCTTTGTCTAATAATAATTTTCTTCCCATCGTTGAGCCTTTAGCTTCTATTGATTAGTTATTCAACCCTGTTTAGCACTCTGTCTTGCGAACAATTGCCATCCTTTCTTTGTATTTATCCAAACCTGCATGATATGCAGGTTCATTTTAAATGCGGTTCTATTTACTGTACCCTCGGCATTGGTGTTCGTCTTCACTGTTGCCCATTTTTTATTAATCCCTATAATACCTGCACTGTTATTCTCAATTTTATTATAAACGAGTTTCCCAGATTTAAAATCATTCAGCACATCATTCTTTGTTTGAATCCATCCATTGGAATGTCCATAGTTTACATCTTTGTGAAGCACCTGTTTTAAAACCATTTCATTTTTTTCCAACAAAGCTTTATCCAATTGCTCCATCGCTGCTTTCAAACTTGTGCTGTCAACCTGTGCAGTTACAATTAAACTTGTAAAAAATAATGCTATCGTAAACAATATTCGCATGTTAATTATTTACAGCTGCTTTTTCCCTGCATTCATTTATTATTACATCCACTTTTTCTTTAGTCAGGTGTTCACGATAATTTTTACCCATCTGCATCATGGGTGCATAACCACAGGCACCCAGGCATTCAACAGTTTTCAATGTAAACAACCCATCTGTTGTTGTTTCGCCGGGCTTTATTCCCAGTTTATCATAAATATATTTTATGATGTCATCGCAGCCATTCAACATACATGGGCCGGTATGGCATACTTCAAATAAATATTTACCAACCGGTTTCAAATTATACATACTGTAAAAAGTGGCCACTTCATATACTTCGATGGGTTGCAACTTTAATAAAGAAGCTACATAGTCCATTGTATCTGCACTCAGCCAGCCGCCAAATTCTTGT
>JANOFP010000282.1:0-3924 GCA_031413675.1 Bacteroidota bacterium | reverse complement strand
GCATGATAATGTATTGATTGGTATGGGTGCAATTATTATGGATTTGGCTATTGTCCATAGCAATACAATCATTGCAGCAGGTGCTGTGGTATTAGAAGGCACGGTTTGCGAAGCAGGAAGTATTTATGGCGGTGTACCCGCAAAAAAAATAAAAGACATACCCGAAGAAATGATTGGTGGCGAAATAAACCGTATTGCAGATAATTATGTGCAATATGCCAGGTGGTTTAAGGAGATTTAATATTTGATATTTTAGATTGAATATTGATTGTTGATTATTGCTTATTGTATATTTACTATAGTCTTTTGCAGATTGTTGGCTGCCGACTGCCAACACCCTCGTAATTTCCCTCTTTCACAAGCAATTTTAACTTCGTAGTTTCGTTATTCAAAAACTAAGAAATGAAAAACCTGAGAACCATATTCATTACATGCAGTCTGATGATACTTTTTTCAAGTTGCAAAGTTTGGAACAATTTGTTTCCCCCTAAGTATGGATGTACTACGAATGGAAAAAATATTGGTGCTGAGAAATTAGCAAGTGGCGACCCCAAATCAGAGAAGCAAGCGAGGAAAGCAAAAAAATTCCGATCTTAAAATTTTTGGTTGCAGCTATTTGCAATCATCGGCTGTCTACTATTCGAACCCTTTTAAAAACATATACCATGAGCCTAACTTTACGTACTACCCTTGGATGCACCGAAGCCATCATTGCAGATGATGGCGGATTAAAACGCTTCTACCAGGTTGCTGATATTCTCAGCAACGACTTCAAAATTAAATTTACCAGCAAGGAAGATGATTTCGATACCATTGACTGGGCTTTTCGTTTTAAAGGTCATGAGCTGACCCTGCACTATAATATCTATACCGGCATTTCGATGTATCCTGCCCGTACTAAATATGCAGAAAGTAAAGACAACAAAGCTGTAGTTGATTTAGCCGGTGTGCTTGAAAATCGTTTACTGCATTTTGATGCGAAGAAGATTGCTTAATGTTTGTATTATTTAATGTACTCAACTGAAGTACTACTATTGAGCCTTAGTTGCGTCGCACACTTGTACGTTCGGTAATTCTATTCAGCATTTATCAACCATTGCTACCGATTTCAAACATTTATTTATTCTGAAAAATATTGAACCCCGCTGGGGTTCTTTTAATTTTCATCCACCATACCCAGGATTTCATACGGGGCTATTTATATTAAACCCCGTTGGGGTTTTAAGAAAAAAACTAATCTTTACAAACTTGCAGTTTTACGAAAATTCAAATTAAAAAAGAGTTTTTAAATAAGCGAAGCAGTGTGTTGGCTCTCTTCCCCCACCGGGGGAAGCCGGATGGGGGCTTCTAATACTTCCTCTCCTCAATACTCTCCAGAATACCATAATAGCTAACAAATCGATCCTCATGGATTTCACCTTTTGTAACAGCTTCTTTAATTGCACAGCCCGGTTCGTTTATATGCAGGCAATTATTAAATTGACAATTATTTAATTTATCCCGCATTTCAGGATAATAATGCGAAAGCTCCTGCCGGGTTAAATCTACCAGACCAAATTCACGCATACCGGGAGTGTCAATTATTTTTCCGCCAAAAGGCAAATCAAACATTTCAGCAAAGGTGGTTGTGTGCTGGCCCTTGCCACTCCACCCACTAATGTCTTTTGTTCTCAAATTCATTTCAGGAAAAATAGAATTAAGCAAGGATGATTTCCCAACTCCGCTATGCCCGCTGATCAATGTGATTTTATCTTTGAGCTGATCTTTTATTTCCTCTATTCCTTCGTTATTAATTGCACTTATTAAAAAAACTTTGTATCCAACAGCTTCATACATCTCTTTCCATAGTTCATATTTATCCATTTCCTTTTTCCGGTATAAATCACTTTTATTAAAAACGATTATCGGAGGAACATGATACATTTCAGATGCCACTAAAAAACGATCGATAAATCCCTGGGAAGTTTTGGGTTCTTTAAAAGTGGCTACCAGCATCGATTGGTCAAGATTGGAAGCTACGATATGATGCTGGTATTTATTTCTTGGGCTCTGACGATTGATATAATTTCTACGGTCATGTATTTCATCTATTATAGATGTATTGCTTTCTTCGTTTTCAATTTCCATTTCCACTATATCACCTACGGCAACCGGGTTAGTGCTGGTAATATCATCCATCTTCATTACCCCTTTCATCCGGGCATTCCAGAATTTTCCGTTATCATCCTTTACCACGTACCAGCTTCCGGTAGATTTATAAACTAATGCTTTCATTTGAGCCGCTAATTTACGCTAATGATGCCGAATGAATAAGAATGGATAATACTAATTCAATCAGGGGAATTTTTTCAGAACTGTAAAACGAAGCAAAACTTCCAGAAATAAAAATGCCAGGGCCGCAAGTATTATCGGCAGAAATTTTTCTTCTTCCCTTTTGAAAGTTGTGATTTCTATTTTTGATTTTTCCAGTTGATTAATCTGGTCATAAATTCTTTTCAATGTTTCTTTATTCGTTGCACGGAAATATTGCCCGCCTGTTTCTGTTGCAATTTTACTCAGCAATTCTTCATCTAAAAAATCACCAGCAGCATTTTTTGTTTTTACTGATGATATACCGGTTGCCGAAGGAACAATTGCACTCATGCCAATTGTATACACTTTTACACCTTGCGACTTTGCAATTTCCAATGCAGTTAAAGGATCAATGAGCCGGGTAGCGGGTGCATCTTCTTTTCCATCTGTTAAAAGAATTATTACTTTACTCTTTGTTTCACTTTTATTCAATCTGCCAGCTGCTGTTGCAAGGCCCTCTCCTATTACTGTACCATCTGCTAAATATTTCCTGCTTTCCAATGATTGAATTTGTGTGACTAACGTATTTCGATCCGTAGTCAACGGAACCTGAGTAAAACTTTCACCTGAAAAAATTACCAACCCGATTCTGTCAACTGTTCTGCTTTTTACAAAATCAACGGCAACTTCTTTTGCTGCTTCCATCCTTGATGGTAAAATATCCCTCGAACCCATACTACCACTTACATCCATACAAAGCATAATATCAATTCCCTCGCCCTGTTCATTGGTTTCGCTAAAATGTTGTTGGGGACGAGCTAAAGCAACTATCAAACAGCTTAATGTAAATAACCGGAGTATAAATGGAAAATGTCTTAATCTGTTTTTCCAGGTTATTACATTAAAAGATTGTGTAGTACTAACTGTAAAAGAAGCGTTGCTGCTTTTTTGTTTTTTTATATACCACCAAATCAAAACCGGCAGCATAGCAAACAGGCTGAAACAAAAAGGATATGCAAAGTCGATATTTTTAATCCATTCGTATAACATCAAATAAACCTCCCTGAGCTTCCCGCAAATATGCGAGTGGTTCTATGAACCTGATTGTTCAATTTTTTTTATTGTTTTCAAAATTGTTTCAAAGGCTGTTCTAGCATCTTCGGTTGAAGAAACATATTTGGCAAACTTTACATAATCGCTTAACCGAAGTGCCTGCTGCAGTTGATTATAAATTTCATTGTCATTTAAAATCGGTTTCAATTGCATCACTAAATCGTCTGTGGTTTTTTGCAAAGACAGGATGTTTTTCTTTTTCAAAACATACAACTTAAAAATAACTATAAGTTTTGTATGAAAAGCTTTCCCGGAAATATTTTGATTTTGTAAAATTTCCAATTGCTTCATCGCTTCATCCAAAGGATTTAATGCTGGAGCTAAAACTACCTGCGCAGGAATCATTTTCTTTCTTGATAAAAAATAAACAAGTAATAATAAGATAATAACCCCGGTCACAATATACCAAATCCAGTTCTTATTCGACTTAGCTTCTATCTCAATAATATCTTTTACATCATGATAATCCTGATCCGGATTAAAATCAGAAAAAACAACATCAACGGGAATTGAGTCAGA
>JANOFP010000281.1:0-3415 GCA_031413675.1 Bacteroidota bacterium | reverse complement strand
GGCATTTTTTCCGGTAGCATTTTATATCGATCGAGTGTAATGGCGATACGGTAAAATTTTTCTTCGTCGCTGGCATTTAATCTTCTGATGGTCTCCTGACCAGCTTTTCCATCCGCAGTGAGCTTTTGATTTTTCTGAAATTTTTTTATCGCATCTGCAATTTGTGTTGAATCTGCAATTGGTGAATTAAAAGAAATCAAACTGTCTTCAAATAAACGTTGTTGTACTATTTTTTTAAATGTCGTTGAGTTTTTATCCAACACAGGAACATGTGTATAATTTTTGAAAGTCGCACTATCAAGAAATTTCTGAATGCCTCTTTTTAAATCATGATATTTTTTATGTTTTGGCTCCAAGGATGCAAATACATGGAATAGCGATTGTGATTCAAGAGCTGAATTAATTTTCTGTAAAACAAATTCCTTACTCAAAACAGAGTCTGATCTTTTCATTATGCTGTCATTCTGTAATCGCCCCAATTTAATATCCTGCACAATTTGTACAAATGCATCTGTCATTAACATATCGGCATTTGCCCAAAGCCTTGCATCACGCCTGTCAGCTTTTGCCAGGCTATCATTCATAAATAAAATTTGAAGTGTATCCAGGTTTTTTAAATGATAGTTATCCGGAAACAACCCCCAGCGTTTTGCCTGATGTATAAAATGAAACAAGGAATCACCAAGTGCTTTCCAATTTTCCCTGCTGCTCCAGAGCGGTTCATTGTTCTTTTGTGAATAGACATACTCTACAAAAGCAGATTGATTCAATACCGTAGTGTCAGATAGTATAAATTGGTAATTAATTAAATTCGTAACGGTGGCAGCAATAATCGATGAAACCTTTTTATCCATCTGCTCCGGGCTGTTCACGATTTCAGGCTTTGAAGAATCTGCATTTTTGCAGGAATAAACAAAAATAAAAGATGCGAATAAATACAATACAAGGCCCCGGTAAACATATTTGATGGTGTGTTGAAACATATTCAGTTTTTGCCGTAATTTACTTTTCATTGGATAATGAAAATGCACAACAAAATAAGCAAAGGAATCTGTTTAAGGATTGCAGGGTTGTTGATTTTATGCACATCTTGCAAAGTTGTAACAATTGCACAATCTATTGTAAGTTTTCAACCAACCGGAAGTTTTAATGAACAGGAATTTTATTTAGAAAACTTTGCTCCTGATGTTACCGTATCCCTTAATGCCCCGGATTATTATAATATAAAAGGGAAAACTTATCTCATTGTATTTGCACTTCCAAATGGCAATAGCATTGAGTGGACAAAAGGGAAAAAAATTAAAGAAGGTGATGACTGGCATTTTGATATTCAACATATAGCTGCACAAACAAGATTTATCCGTTCAATTGATAAAAAGAACAATTATATTATCGCTTATGTAATGACTAAGCAAAAAAGCTGGCCAGCATGGAAACGCACTACACCTGATTCAAAAACAATCATAAAAAACATAGTAAACAATATTGCATTTATGTTTGATTCCTATAAGCCGCAAATTGTTTTGAATGGACATAGTGGAGGAGGTAGTTTTATTTTCGGATACTTAGATGCTGTTGAAAAAATACCTGGTAATATTAAACGCATCGCTTTTCTCGATAGTGATTATGGCTATGAAGACAGCTTACATGCCAACAAGCTATCCCATTGGCTGAAAGAAGATAAAAAGAATAAATTACTTGTATTGGCATATAATGACAGCCTTGTCATGTACAATGGTAAACCCCTGGTTAGCTCAACTGGCGGCACCTGGTACCGGAGCCGCCTGATGCAACGAAACCTTGCTGAAACATTTTCTTTTAAAACTTTTTCCGATACATCATTTATTGTTCATAAAGCCCTGAATGGAAGAATTCAAATTATATTAAAAGAAAATCCGAACGGATTAATTTATCATACAACACAAGTAGAAAAGAATGGATTTATATTATCTCTGTTTTCCGGAACAATATACGATAACAGAAAACTATTTACTTATTTTGGAGAAAGAGCCTATCGTAAATTTATAAATGAATGATCAGTCTAAATTGCAATTACGTCAATCACAGCCTCCGGATTAATTGCACCATAGACATGCGGAAAAGTATCTTGAATAGATGGTGACCATTCAAAAACAAATTTGCTTGTGAGTTTATCTGTATCAATTACGAGTTTTACCAAATCTTTTTTCCCTGAAAAATATCTTTCCAATACACCGGCAATCTGATTCTCGTGTGAGCAATGGATAAATCCTTCATCAGCTAATGAAGGGGATTCATAAAAGCCATCTGCTTTTGCTTTATCCCATTCCAGCTTTGTAGTTAAATGATAAATAATTGGCATTATACGATTCGTTTAATTTTTTGTTCCAGCATCATAAAATCGGCAAGAACCAGTGCGGTAACTGCTTCAACAATTACAGGGGCTCTGAGTGCTACGCATAAATCATGTCTGCCTTTGATTGAAAAATTTTCTATTTCTTCTGTGTCCCAGTTCAAACTGCTTTGTTCTTTTGGAGTGGAGGATGTTGGTTTGATTGCCAAACGAAAAACGAATTCATTTCCGTTGCTTATACCACCTACTACCCCACCGGCATGATTGCTTTTTGTTTTGCCTTCCATATTTTCAATAGCGTCGTTATGTTCACTACCAAACATTTTTGCAGCAGCAAATCCAGTTCCGAATTCAATTCCCCGAACAGCAGGAATAGCAAATACAATATGAGCTAAGGATGATTCAATCGAATCAAAATAAGGTTCACCCAATCCAACCGGCAAACCATTTACTTTACATTCCACAACTCCGCCAACAGAATCCTTAGCATCAATTGCTTTTTGTAACCCTTTTTCTAAATCCTTTTCACCGGCAATTTCTGATACAATTGCATGAATGTTTACATCCGGCATAATTTTCTTTGCAATAGCACCTGCAGCAACAATCCCAGCTGTTAATCTTGCACTGAAATGTCCGCCACCACGGTAATCTTCGTTTCCACCAAATTTCTGATGTGCTACCCAATCTGCATGACCCGGTCTTGGAATACTTCTTTGCTTAGTATAATCTTCGCTGCGGGTATTTTTATTTTCAAATAATATAGTGATCGGAAAGCCTGTTGTCTTTCCATTGAATAATCCGCTTTTGAAAATCGGATAATCATCTTCCTGTCTTGGTGTGGTTCCTTTTTGTGTACCCCCCTTTCTTCTTTCAAGATCAGTTTTTTTCTTAATAGGTCCGTCGATTTGTTTCCCAGCCTCGAGAAGAGCATTTCTAACCAGCTCCTGAATTTGGGGTTCCGTTATATTCAATGATGTGTTTTTCTTTTTGGCTTTAGCTAAGAGCTTTTTGCTAAATCTGTCCGCTCCTCTGCTTATCCAATCCCGAAATAAAGCGTCATTTTTAATCTCTTCCACCTTCACC
>JANOFP010000280.1:0-3081 GCA_031413675.1 Bacteroidota bacterium | reverse complement strand
TTCAGCATCCATTTTATGTTTGCTCAAATCTTCCACTTCAATCGGGCGGAAAGTGCCAAGCCCGGTATGCAAAGTCACTTCTGCAAAACGGATACCTTTTATTTCAAGACGTTTAATTAATTCACGGCTAAAATGCAAACCCGCTGTCGGAGCAGCTACTGCACCTTCATGTTTTGCATATACGGTTTGATATCTTTCTCTGTCTTCTTCATCCGGTTTACGCTTAATATATTTAGGCAAAGGTGTTTCGCCCAATTTTTCTAATTGGCCACGAAATTCTTCTTCAGTACCATCCCAAAGAAAACGAATGGTTCTTCCACGGCTGGTTGTGTTGTCTATTACTTCAGCTACCAAATCTTCCTGGTCGCCGAAATAAAGTTTATTACCTACCCGGATTTTTCTTGCAGGATCAACAATCACATCCCAAAGACGATTTGGTTTATTTAATTCACGCAGCAAAAACACTTCAATCTTTGCACCTGTTTTTTCTTTACGACCATACATTCTTGCCGGAAACACTTTTGTGTTGTTCACAACAAAGACATCCTTGTCATCAAAATAATCCAGGATATCCCGGAAATGTTTGTTTTCCATCTGCCCGGTGTGACGGTGTACTACCATCATCCGTGCATCTTCACGTCTTTTCGTAGGGGTTTGGGCAATCAGGTTTAGTGGCAGGTCAAAGCGGAATTGCGAAAGTTTCATGTATGAATTTAATTTTTATGTTACCAACCAGGGTGCTACTATCATCGTCCCTTGCGTCGCACTCTTGTACTGTTGAATCTTTATTGAGCAATCTACAAGCTGTACAACTGACACGGGCAGTGTATAAAAGGAAGGAGTATTATCCATTCCGGCCTTACGGCGCCAGTTTGGTTATACAGCTTTTCCGCCTTAAGCGGAACTCTCAAAGTCGGCAAAGATAGGGGTATAGGCTTTTATGCAAGGAGAAAAATTTTACACAACATAACCCCATTTTTTTAGTCATTAAAAGCTGAAATTATATCAGACATGAGACGAATAGCATCAGCAAAAAAATCCTTACTTGTTTTAATGTTTCTGAATCTTTTAATAAAACTTATGCTTTTTAATAGAGAACAGCATCTTAAATTTGGTAATTATAAAAAACGAATTTATACCTTTTAATGAAAAACATATTTATTCTCTTATCTACCTTGCTTTTTTCCTTTACACTTTCAGCACAAAAAAAACCGAAGCCCGGAAAATACCCCAGCCTTTTTTGGGAGATAACCGGCAATGGACTTAAAAAACCATCACACCTGTTTGGTACAATGCATGTCAGTAACAAACTGGCATTTCATCTATCCGATTCCTTTTACCTGGGAATAAAAAATTCCGATGTGGTTGCATTGGAAACCAATCCCGAAAGCTGGCAGGAAGAAATGGACAAGTATGAAACAGAAAGCGGTAAAGATTATGAAACGGCTACATCAGTTTTCGGAAATACACAGAGTATGCCCGAGGAATATTTGACAATTAGCACACTCAGATTTGATAAATACGATCAAAAAATTGAACATGCACTTTTTAGTAATCCAACGATCATCAACAATTTATTGTATCGATCTTATGGCAACGAGTCTTCCGATTTTGAAGAAGACACTTATTTGGATATGTACATATTTCAATGCGGAAAAAAGTGGGGGAAAAAAATTACCGGTGTTGAAAATTATACAGAAAGTATGAAGCTCATGTTAGAGGCATATAAAGACGGTGCAAAAGATAAAACGCCACAGAAAGAAACAAGTTATGATAGCGAAAGTGAATATAGTGTCGATAAATTGCAGGAAGCATACCGCAATGGAAATCTGGATCAGGTTGATTCAATTAATAAACTCAACAGTAGCTCCCCTGCCTTTGATGAAAAATTTTTATATAAAAGAAACGAAATACAGGCAGATGGAATTGACTCTATCATAAAATCGGGTTCCACATTATTTGTGGGTGTGGGTGCTGCGCATTTGCCAGGCGAAAGAGGGGTAATTGAAATACTGCGTCGCAAGGGTTATAAGCTTCGTCCGATAAAAATTCAGGAAAGAGATAGCAAGCATAAAGAAATAGTGGAAAAACTCAGGGTGCCTGTACTATTTAAAACAGAAACCAGCGATGATGGTTTTATAAAAGTGGATATACCCGGAAAGTTTTATAAAACAGAAGAAGATGCTTCGTTGGATCAGCGGCAGTATGCTGATATGGCAAATGGAAGTTTCTATATGGTTACCCGGGTTATGACCAATGCATGGCTTTGGAATCAAAACAGCGAAATGGCTTTAAAGAAAGTAGATAGTTTGTTGTATGAAAATATTCCCGGGAAAATTTTAAGTAAAACCAATATTACCAAAAATGGTTACAAAGGATTTGATATTATAAACCGCACCCGCCGTGGTGATTTGCAACGCTATAATATTTTTGTTACTCCATTTGAGTTGATCTTTTTTAAAATAAGCGGGATAGCCGATTATGTAAAAACAGGTATCGAAGCACAAAATTTTTTCGGTAGTATTCAATTAAAGGAGTATAGAAATAAGAATGGTACTGTGAAATTTTCTCCAACGTATGGTGGTTTTAATGTCGAGCTGCCACATGATCCTTACCGCGGCAATGATGGTAGTGTCATTTTTGATGCAGAAGATAAAGCCACTGCATCCTGGTACAGGGTAATGCGTACAGACATCAGCAATTATAATTTTGTAGAAGAAGATACTTTTGATCTTGCATTGATGGATGAAAGTTTTGGTGCATCCGAGTTTATTGCAAGGCGTTTAAGCCGGAAATTTACAGTTCATAATGGTTATCCTGCCTTACAATGCAGTTATAAAGACAAAGACAGTTCAATTTTTATTAACCGGTTTATTATTCAGGGTCCGCATTATTATACTTTAATGGCGCATAGTAAAAATGAAAGCCCCGGGATGCAGCGTTTTATTAATTCTTTTGAAATCAAACCATTTGTTTACGGCGAAGTGAAAGAAAGAAAAGATACTTCACTTTATTACACGGTTAACTCACCCATCTATCCGGAGGATAAGAAAATAAAAATTGCCATGCCCGGGTATAAAT
>JANOFP010000279.1:0-19710 GCA_031413675.1 Bacteroidota bacterium | reverse complement strand
CTGCTGCGGCAATCCTATATTTCCAAATGCAGATCCTTTGTGGTTTGCAAAATCTTCGAGGTCAATAATTTTTTCACCACACCTTTCTAATTCTTTCAATGTATATGTTTTTCCCGATCCGGTATAACCACCAAGAATTTTAAACTGATGCGGTTTTTTAAAACTATCAAGTACATGATTTCTAAATTTTTTATACCCGCCAACGAGTGTATAAATTTTAAACCCATAGAGATCCAACAACCACGAAACTGCACCGCTGCGCATCCCGCCACGCCAGCAGTAGAGGAGGAGTAATTTGGGATTGGGAATTGGGAATTGGGGGACATCATTACTTGTTTTATATTTCTTTTTTTCAATTTTCAATTCATAATTACCCATTGAGTCTTGCAGACTAATTCCTAATTCCAAATTACCAATTCCTAAATCCTTACTACAAACACCTTCGGCAAACTCAATCATCTTCCGCATCTTTGGTCCAAAAAAATCTAAGCCAATTTTAATTGCAAGTTCCCTGCTTTTTTGTTTGTATGCAGTTCCTACTTCGGCTCTTTCTGCATCAGTAAACAGCGGTAAACTAAAAGCGCCGGGTATATGTGCATGTTTGTATTCGCCGGGGCTGCGTACATCAATCACCGGATGGCGTTTTGCTAAATCAAGAAAGGAATCAATATTTATTTTTTCGACAGACATATTAAAGCAGCAAAGAAAACAGTATTTGTTTTATCAAAAACAAATTTGGCTTTTTGGAAAGAAAAAGTAGGGTTATTTTTTTGAAAGAATAGATTTTGCCTTGAATTCTATTTCTATTAAATCATTATTCCGACGAACAATCATTTTAATCCGCTCATTCACCTTTTGCAGAGCATATTTCATAGCATTTAAATCGTTTGAAAAATTTCTATTAATACTAATAATCACATCCCCCTCTTTTAATCCAGCAGCTTCTGATGGAGAGCCGGTTGCAACGTCACCTGCCGTTATTACACCATCCACCATATATAATTCAACGCCGGTATATGCATAATCAAACGGTTCGACATAATGTGTATTTGGGGTCAGGTAAAATTCTTCTTTCTCATAATTAAAAATTGTATTGAACCTACGGAGTATGTCATTGCCAATAATACCTCCCATATACGGATAAGAGGTAATATTGTTTTCATCATCAAAAATATACGTGGGGATATTTTTAAACCGGTATTGTCCAAGCTTTAATTCTTTAATTACCGTAAGCTGCATATCTATTTTCCCCCCCAGGCCTTCTGCTTCTTTTATATAAATTTTCCGTGATTTAGATATAAAAGAACTGTCCTGAACAAATTCTTTTGAAAGTAATAAACATAGGGCTGCCCCTATATCATAAAGAAATCTTGTATTCACTGTAATCGCA
Organism: Bacteroidota bacterium; assembly: GCA_031413675.1. Taxonomy (GTDB): domain Bacteria; phylum Bacteroidota; class Bacteroidia; order Chitinophagales; family Chitinophagaceae; genus VBAR01. The sequence continues at coordinate 18,320 of JANOFP010000279.1, read as the reverse complement.
TCTCTTATCTTGGCTTGTTGAACTACCAAAGTGCCGATATCGGGCTTAAACAAACTACCGCCCTTCGGATAACGTATCGTTCCTTTTGTCCAAAATTCCATTTCATTCTTATCATAATTTATTTTAATAATAAATCTTCTAAAGATGGAATAGCCAATAATTCCATCAATCTTTACGCCATATACTGCAGTAAGAATACTATAGTCATTAATGTGAAAATTAAGGCTGTCAACAGTCAGTCCGGAAAAATGAATTTTGCGATTCATTAAAAAACTTACTTTCCGAATGCCGGCAATACCCCTTATCGTTGTTTCTGTGGGTGCGGGTTTTAATTTAAAATAATCTGCCGTGGTCGAATCCAATGAAATACCACTGCTTCCCGTATCAAAAATAAAATTCAATGTATCGGGAAATCCATCGAACTGGGCACGCACAACCACGATGCCACCGTAAAGTTGTATAAATGAAAATTGAGTAATCTTTTTTGTTGGCGGTGAAATAAACTCTTCCTGAGAATTTGCATTTATTCCAATACTGATTAATGCAACAAGTAGGGCAATCTGTTTTATTAATTTTTTCAAAATTGCAATTTGTTAGTTTGGTTTCAACATAGACAGCCTAACCAATCAATTTGATGCAGGCCCGGTATTAATTTATAAAAACACTTAACCGATAGACACAAGATAATACCATTCAGCATAATTTACGCCGCTCAGCTTACCTTTGCCTCAAATAATTTATCGAAATGAATCTTGCGGATCTATACAATAAAGCCCTTGGTTTTAAATTTCTATCTTTAGAGGAAGGAGTACATCTTTATCATAATGCACCACTAACAGATTTAATGTTTGCCGCTGATGAAATGCGGAAACAACAAGTGCCTCATGGAAAAGTAACCTGGCAAATAGATAGAAATGTAAACACCACCAATGTGTGTATTGCTAATTGTAAGTTCTGCAATTTTTACCGCATTCCCGGGCATGAAGAAGCTTATATAACTGATATGCAAACTTACCGTCGCAAGATTGAAGAAACATTTAAGTATGGTGGCGATCAACTCTTGTTACAGGGTGGTCATCATCCTGAATTAGGTTTGCAATTTTATATTGATACGTTTAAAAAAATAAAAGCAGAATATCCAACTATTAAATTACATGCACTTGGTCCGCCGGAAGTAGCGCATATTACCAAACTTGAAAAATCAACCCATAAAGAAGTATTGAAAGCTTTGAAAGATGCTGGCCTGGATTCGTTGCCAGGTGCCGGAGCTGAAATTTTAGTTGACAGGGTGAGAAGATTAATAAGTAAGGGTAAATGCGGATCCGATGAATGGTTGGCAGTAATGGAAGAAGCACATCAATTAAACATTACCACGTCTGCCACTATGATGTTTGGTCATGTTGAAACAATTGAAGAGCGGTTTGAACATTTTATAAAACTAAGAAATGTGCAAGAAAAGAAACTGGCCGATGCTAAAGGTTTTCTCGCTTTTATTCCATGGACGTTTCAGGATGTAGATACACTACTTGCAAAAATCAGGGGCATACACAACTTAACTACTGCTGAAGAATATATCCGTATGATTGCTTTAAGCCGTATCATGCTTCCGAATATTAAAAATATTCAGGCAAGTTGGTTAACTGTTGGAAAACAAACAGCTGAAATTTGTTTACACGCAGGTGCAAACGATTTTGGAAGTATAATGATTGAAGAAAATGTGGTGAGTGCTGCAGGTGCCCCGCACCGGTTCACCTATAAAACGATTCAGGACGCAATACGTGAGGCCGGCTTTGAACCTCAACTGCGTAATCAACAATATGAATGGAGAAAAATTCCTGAGGCGATTGTTGAACAGGTTATAGATTATTAATAGATCGATTCAAAAGCATCAAATGTTTCCATCTTATTAAAGTAAAGTGGTTGATTACAAAGGCTACCCAACTCTTTCATAAAGTTCAAAGTATATTCTGTTCTCAAGTCTTTGTTTGCAACAGCTTCTTTTCTATAGGTATTTATTTGAACAAAACTATTGCTGTCCTTCTCGCTGCAATAACAAAAACTTCGCATGCCGCCTGGGCCGCTTTTATTTAATTCATCGAAATATTGATTAATGATTTTTTGCGCAGCAGAAAGTTTTTCTTCCAGAACAGTAAATGTAAGTACATACCTGACCATAGCTATTCGTAGTGGTTCGTAAAGCAATTGTTGCTGTATTAGTCAAAATAAATATTAAAATTGCTGCCTGCTGATTTTTTCAATTATATAAACGGTAAATAAGAGGTATCAGCGAAATTAGATTAGGGTGCTTTCAAAGTTATTTGAGCAAGAACAGTCTTCTTTAAACTTTTTTCTCTAGAGGATGGAATATAAAACTGAAAACTGAATCTTGTTATTTCATAATCAACAGAGCTTAATTCTTGCCCTATTGAATATCCAGATTGAAGAATTTCCTTTCTTTCTGTTTCATCAAACAAAAGCCATACAGTTTTTTTATTATTCAAAACCGAGCTGTCAAATTGTTTTCTTAATGATGTAGAATAAAAAACAAAGGAGGAGCTAAAATTTTCTTTCCAGAAATAAACATCTCGGTCGATTGCTAATTGTTGCTTTTTTTCAGCCAGCGTATTTCCACTTTGATATTTTAATAATTGGGGGAAATAATTGCTGTTAAACAAAAAAAAGAAAAGGGAAATTGAAAAAACTGAAATGCAAATTGCTTTTTTTAATAATGATATTGTTTCGGTTTTAATAAAATGAAAAACTGCCGCAAGCAAAAGAATTACGATTGGTATTAAGAAGTAATTTTTTAGCGGGAATAGCCAAAAATTAATAATGCCGCCAAGCAATAGCAATGCGGTAATTACCAATAATTGAATTCTGAATATTGCTTTTTCCCGATTGATATTTGCCATTAACCAGGAAGCAACTAGCAAAGAAGCTGTCGGAAAAACAATATTTAAATAATGTGGAAGCTTAAAGCCAGAAATGCTTATTAAAAACGCAAAAACAAGAATAGTGGAAACGGTAAACCATTCATCGTTTCTTTTAAATCCGCTCTTAATACGGCCGGCAATCGCCCAAAAACAAATTATACTCCAGGGCGCAAACGCCCAGAGGAATGAATGAATGAAAAAGAAATAATCATTTTTAGCATCACTGCCCATAGCCCCGGAAAACCGGTCAATACTTTGATTAAATAAAATAAACCCTACCCCGTCAATTTGATTTTTTCCTCTTACTATTTTTTCCGGATGCAAGTTGTATTGCAAATAAAAACAGTAAACAACTGGTGAAATAAAGATTGCGAAACAGAATAGAACTACCAGCCACTTCCAGTTTAAAAATAATTTCCACTCTTTTTTAAATAAAATATAAAAAAACAAACCAATGGCGGGAATCAAAACAGCAATATGGCCCTTAATACAAAAGCCTATGGCAAGTCCGAGTGCCAGACCAATGGCATTACTTGTTTTTTTATTCTCTATAAAAGAAATACCCTGCCAGCTGGCAAAAGCAACGGCTGCTGTAAGTATGGCATCCATTCGTACATCATTATTGGCAAGTACAAATGAAAAAGAAGATGCAATAATTAATGCAGCAAGCTTTCCGGTCTCGGCATTAAACAATATTTTTCCAAGCCTGTAAACAGAATAAACTCCGAAAACTGAAAAAAGTAAAGAGGGAAATTTATAAGCAAAAGTGGTTACACCAAATAGCTTATAACTCAGAGCACATAACCAAAAATGCAAATGGGGTTTATCTAAATAATCGTTTCCATTATCAATCAGATTTACATAATCGCCGGTGAGATACATCCGTAATGCAATATTTGCATGGTGTGCAGAATCGTTATCCATCAGGGGTACAAACAACCCGATGAGATAAACAATACCCAGCGATGCAAATAAAAACAGGTATAACTTATTTGAAATAAAAGGAGGGTTCAACCTTTTTTATGTTTCCGGCAAATCTAAACAGTTTGCAACAACTCTTTTACTTTGTCTCTTATCAGATCACGAATCGTATTAAAAGCAGCAGGCTCCATGTGTTTTGGATCGGGTATTTCCCAATCAATAAATTTTTTTGCAGGCATCCATGGACACGCATCGCCACAGCCCATAGTTACCACTGCGTCAAACGGGGCGAATGCTTCAACTTCTTTTAATGATTTGCTGTCATGCTTACTCAAATCATAATTCAATTCTTTCATTGCAGCAATTGCTTTCGGGTTTACAATGCCCGATGGTTTACTACCGGCACTATACGCCTCAACATTCTTTCCGCCAAGCATTTTTGCAAATGCCTGGCTCATTTGGCTACGGTTACTGTTTTCTATACAAACAAAAAGTAGTTTCTTTTTCATGCCCCCATCCCCTAAAGGGGTGTTGTGAATTTTTTTTCTCATAGTTAAAAATAAAAGACTTCTGTTAGAGTATGGCATACCTGCGAGGTATGCCATACTTGTTTAGTTACAACAAGCGGGGCCACAACAGCCTTTTGCATTAGATGGTTTTTCTCCATACACCGTAATGCTATAAATACCCAGTTTCGAATCTTTCAATAATTGTAAAGCTTCCGGATTTATATATTCAAGCAATACTTCGTCTGGCACTTCAATCTTTTTTTCTTTCTGAACGGTTATATTTGAAAACCCGGATTCATGAATAAAATTTAAATATTCGCTTTTCTGAATTGCGCCGCTTACACATCCTGCATACATTTCAGCCGACTCTTTTATTCCTGCCGGTAATGTTCCGACTAAAACAATATCGGAAATAGAAAAATGACCGCCGGGTTTTAAAGTGCGGAAAATTTCTTTAATAACTTTCTCTTTATCAGGAACCAGATTTAATACACAATTGCTGACGATAACATCTGCTACATTATCCTTTACAGGCATATCATCAATATCTCCAAGCCTGAATTCAACATTGGCAAATCCGAGTTTACCAACATTTTTATTTGCCAATTCAATCATAGATGGTGTCATATCTATTCCAATAATTTTCCCATTCTCTCCGGCTATTTTTCTTGCAATAAACGCATCGTTGCCGGCACCGCTTCCTAAATCAATTACAGTATCTCCTTCTTTTATTTGTGCAAACTCGGTTGGTAAACCGCAACCCAATCCCAAATCTGCATCAGGGTTATATCCATCGAGTGATGAATAACTATCCGCCATAATATTCGTTACATCGCCGCAACAAGCTGTGCCGCAACTTCCACCCTCCCGGGCAATCTGGTCGTATTTTTCTTTTACCAGCTCTTTAATTTCTGTTTCATTTTTCATGACTCTGCTTTTTTATAGTTAAAAATTATCAACAACATTTTGCATTGGATGCTTTTAGTTTTGTAAAAAGAAAACTGAATTCCCCATTAAATTTTTCAAAGGCCTTCCAGTTGATGCAATAACAACTTTTGGGCCCATCGGTTTCACCGGAGATTAACCCTGCATTTTTCAATTCTTTTAAATGCTGGCTCACGGTGCTTTGTGCTAACGGAAGCAACTCTACAATTTCACCGCAGATACATTCATTCTTTTGCGACAACACTTTTAAGATTGCAATTCTTGCGGGGTGACTTAATGCTTTTGCAAATGCGGCCAGCTCTTGCTCTTTTTGGGTAAACTCTTCTTTTTTGTGACTTGCCATTATTGAATATTTATTTTTGTAAACCCGCAAAAAAGAAAATTTTGCTTTGTGTTAAACGGTGTAAGATGATCTTCTGTAATACATTTTATTTTATGAAACCATTTCGAAAGCAACTGCGACAATGTTTTTTCATTATACTGTTTTACCGGAAGGCCGCTGCATATTTCAGGACCTTCAGTAGAAAATGTGCCGATCAGCATTTTCCCGTTTGATACTATATTTTTTTCTACTATTGATAAATACTGCTTAATCTCTTCGTCAGAAGTAAGAAAATGAAATGCGGCACGATCGTGCCAGAAATCAAATTTTTTCTCGGTAGAAAGATTCGTAATATCGGAATTGATCCAACTTACTTTTTCCGATTCTTTTCCCATCCGTTTTTTTGCTTTAGCAATAGCAGCTTCAGAAATGTCTAATATAGTAATATTAGTGAAGCCTCTTTTTAATAAATGATCAACAAGAAAACTATCGCCTCCGCCTACATCAATAATAGCGGCGTCCTTGGAAATTTTCAAATCGCTAATAAAGTCAAGCGATGTCTGTGGGGTGGGCTGATACCAGCTTACGTCGGCGAATTCTTTCGTATTGTAAATATTCTCCCAGTGCTGTTTTCTGTTCATTTCATTAATCTTATATCGCAAATATACGATTAATGAAAAGAGAATACCAAATATTTTTTTTTGATTTATAAAATAACGGACAATTTTGTGTAATTAAACAGCTGGCTCCTGCTGGCTAAGACAATGAAAGCTTCCCAGCCCCCAAATAATATCAGTAGAGTCAATACCCACAACCTCTCTCTCCGGAAAACAACTTTGAATAATGCTTAAGGCTCTATCATCTTTTGGTGACCGGAACGTGGGAACGATAACTGACTGGTTTGCGATATAAAAATTTGCATACGATGCGGGTAATCTCTGCTCTTCATAAACCACATCATCTGGCATAGGCAATTCAACAATATTAAGTTGTTTATTATTCAGCAAACGCATTTGTTTTAATTGCGTAAGATTATGTTGAAGCAAGGCGTAGTTTTGATCACCTTTCTTTTCTTCCACAACAGTAATAACAGTGTCTTCATTTACAAATCTTACGGTATCATCAATATGGCCATCGGTATCATCGCCAACAATTCCTTCATCTACCCATAAAATTTGTTGAACGCCATAATAATTCATCAAATATTCTTCAATCTGCTGTTGATTTAAATGTGGATTCCGATTTGGGTTTAACAAACATGCAGTTGATGACATCAACGACCCCGCACCATTAAACTCAACCGAACCGCCTTCCATAATAATTCCGGGATAATAAACCGGATAATCAAACTGTTTCCCTATCAATGTTGGAACCACATCGTCCAAATCATACGGCGGGTATTTATTTCCCCATGCATTATAATTCCAATCTACAATAACTTTTTTTTGTTCTGCATTGGGGTTAATTAAAAATGCCGGGCCGTGGTCTCTGCACCAAGCATCGTTGGTCGGATGATAAAAGAAATTCACTTTACTTAAATCAACGTTTTCTTTATTTAAAACCGCAGTTGCAAAATTTTTCATTGCTTCGTCCAATACATTTATACAAACTGTTTCTCCCCGGGTAAGCTCTTTTATAAACAAAGCATAGTTTGGATAAATGGTTTGAATTTTTCCGGGCCAACTTGCTTCTTTATGGGGCCAGCTTAACCAGGTAGCGGTATGTAATGCGAATTCTGCGGGAAAATAATAGCCGAGCTCTTTGGGCGTTGGGTGGGTCATTCAAATAATTTTCAAATAAATAATATTAAACTAAAATTTGACTTGTGTGTTGATTGTTGTTTAATAAACATTGCTTCATTCTTCGTCAATAAACCGTTTCGTAATCGGCTCATAAGAATCAATACGACGATCTCTTAAAAAAGGCCAGTGTGTTCTATATCGATCTGTTTGAGATAAATCAATTTCCTGAACATGCACTTCTTCTTTATCGTGTTTAGCCTTATATAAAATTGTTCCGAATGGATTGCTGATAAATGATCCTCCCCAAAAATTCATGGCCCCGTTTTGTTCAAGCCCCACCCGGTTTACACTTACTACATGCACCGCATTGGCTATAGCATGGCTGCATTGAATTGTTTGCCAGGCATTATGTTGCTCTGTGTTTGTTGTTGTATCCTGCGAAGTAGACCATCCGATTGCAGTCGGATAAAAAAGAATTTCAGCTCCCATAAGCGATGTGATTCTTGCTGCTTCCGGATACCATTGATCCCAACAAATCAAAACACCGATGGTGGCAAATTTTGTTTTGAAAATTTTATATCCAAGATCGCCTGGTGTAAAATAAAATTTTTCATAGTATGCGGGGTCGTCTGGAATATGCATCTTTCTGTATTTGCCCAGGTAAGTTCCGTCAGCGTCTATTACTGCAGTTGTATTATGATAAATTCCCTGGGCTCTTTTTTCAAACAAAGAAGCAATGATTACTACGCCTGATTCTTTTGCGACTTTATTCAAAACATCTGTTGAGGGGCCGGGTATGCTTTCGGCTAGTTTAAAATTTTCATATGCCTCTACATCACAGAAATATAATGAGGTAAATAATTCCTGGAGACAAACGATCTGCGCACCCTTTGAAGCAGCTTCTTTAATTCCTGTAATAGCTTTATTAAAATTTTCTTCCTTGTTATCCGTGCAACTCATTTGCACCAAACCAATTTTTACTTTACTCATAGTTTTATTTGTTTTTTATCAAAAACCCGGTTCTGCAAAAATATCTTTTTATATAAATAGCCCGACGATTGATTTTAGTTTCTTTTCTCAGCTATGATTTGTTTTTCTGTGCAGCGAAATAATCAGGCCGCTTATAATTATACATGCAATTCCCGCCCAACTCATTAATTCCGGAAAAGCATCACCTAGCATCATACCTATAAAAACAGAAAAAATAATATTGGCATAACCAATTACTGAAACGATTCCCGCTTTGTCTGCACCAAAAGCTTTGGTAACAAAGTATTGACCAAATATTGCTGCAGTGCCCAATAATAAAACAACCGGCAATTCCTTTGTCTCTGGCCATCGCCAATCTATAAAAAATAATTCATCGGAGGGTAGATTAAAAACAAATTTGATTAACAAAAAAGATAACGGGGCTATAATACCACCCAATACAAATGCTGATACAATAATCCTTGAATCATAATATTTGGTAAGCCGGCCCACCGTTAAATAGGCAATGGCAGACGAAATTCCGCTGATTAATCCCGCAACATGATAAAACCATGCATAGTGCATATTGGGTTTGTAAATAAGTAACATGCCCGTAAAACCAATAAACAAAGCAAGTAAAACTCTTTTCCCGTTGTATTCTTTAAAAACAATAAAAGAAAAAAGGGCAATAAACAATGTAGAAGTAAGATTATAACTCATAGCCGTACCAAGTGGAAGGTGTACAACACAATACAACAGGGTATAAAGTGCTGTTGTCCCCATGAAACCACGGAATATAAGCCAAGGCATTTTACCCCCTTTATTTACGGGTCGATGCAATGAAAAACTTACAATCAATACAATCAAGCCAACTATATTTCTCCAAAAAACAAGTTGCCCGGCACTAAAACTTTCTTTTAGAGATTTTGCAGCGCCACCCATAACAGAAAAACCCAAAGCCGCCAACAACATAAAGAAAATTCCTTTGTATCGTTTATCATTCATCATACATTTCCCTAAAATGCCGGCTGTTAAATATTTCCGTCTTTAAGAATTTTGCAAATCTTTTTTATAATTTGATTAATCTTTCTATAGCAGCGTCAAGTGTTTCCTTCTTTTTTGAAAAACAAAAACGAATTACTTTATTGTCAATACCGTTTTTATAAAAAACCGAAACGGGAATTGTTGCTACTCCAATTTCTTTGGTAATGCGAATTGCGAAGTCCGTATCGGCTTCATCGCTGATGCGGCTATATTTTGCACAAATAAAATAACTGCCGCTGCTTTTGAGCAAATCAAATTTTGTTGAAAGCATGTGCTTACTAAAATAATCTCTTTTCTCCTGCATAATACTTCCAAGTGACAGATAAGCTTCTTTATTTTTTAAAAAATCTGCCAGGGCTACCTGAGATGGTGAATGACAGCTAAAACAATTAAACTGGTGAACTTTTCTGAATTCTTTCATCAGCTCCGCCGGTGCAATACAATAACCAAGCTTCCATCCCGTGCAATTATATGTTTTGCCAAAAGAAAAACACACATAACTTCTTTGTATCAAATCAGGATAGCGCAACATACTTTGATGTGGAATATTGTCGAAAATGAGATGCTCATATACTTCGTCCGATAGAATAAGAATATTTGTGTCTTTAACTATTGATTGTAATTCTTTCATATCTCCCGCCCCCAACACAGCACCGGTAGGATTGTGTGGGCTGTTCAGCATTATCATTCTTGTGCGAGAAGAAATTTTTAGCCGTACTTCATGCCAATCAATTTTATATTCGGGAAATTTTAAATCAATTAAAACCGGTATAGCTCCATTAATTTCTACGTTAGGAATATAACTGTCATAGCCGGGTTGAAAAACGATTACTTCGTCTCCCGGTTGCAAAGAAGCAGTCAATGCGGTATAGATAGCATATGTGCCGCCGGGGGTTATCGTAATTTCTGTATCAGGATTAATTGTTGCACCATATAAAGATTCTACTTTCTCAGCAATAGACTCCCGTAATGGCATATAACCCTGCATCGGCACATACTGATTATAACCCTTATGCATCACTTCGTTTACTTTATTCATCAGCTCTTCGCTCATTTCATAATCAGGAAACCCCTGGCCGAGATTGATCGCTTTATATTCATTCGCCAGGCCGCTCATCACGGTAAAAATAGTGGTACCTACGTCGGGTAGTTTTGATTTAATGTTCATTCAATAAATTATTAAAAAATAAAACGGCTCTTCAAATTGAAGAAGCCGTGCTAAGTTCAGTTATTCTAATCAAATATTTTACTTCGCTACACTCTTTGCAAATTTTAATTCTGTTTTTGCCAATGCATGCATGCGCCAACTGGTTACGCTTAAATCAAAATTAACGACCGCCTGAATGGGGTAAATTAAAATACGCTCCTCCGGACTGGAAAAGCGTATACTAAATGTTTAACTGGCCATTATCTTCTTCTTGCAGCACTGTTGGCAACCGATGTGCCTGAAAAAAACACAGACAGTACTGATTTGAATAAACGAATAAGATTAAAAGATTGTTTGTAGTGGTGCCGATAAATCCGGGCTTGCTCGTGTGAGTAAGTTATGTTTTTGTTTTTCATAATCTAAATTTTTTATAGGATAAAAGAAAAATTAAATCTAAAAGTATGAATCTCTTTTTTAATTTCATAATATTGGAACGAAAAACTTATTTGATTAAAGCCAACAACCATGCTAAAATCCGTAAAACCCCTTGTGTTTTTTGTTATTTGCTTATTATTTTCAAATCTTTAACAAACACAAATAGTTCTCAAACTTCCGACTACAAACCCGCTGCCGGGTGAAATAAAAAAATTGATTGTAGATTATCCAAATCGTTTTTCGAATATCCTTGGAGATGAAATTGAAAAAAACCCACAATCCACAGACTATAATTGCTCAATAAAGATTACAGGTGCTGAAAAATCAACCATCACAATTTATTCTTCTAATGCAACAACCGTGAGTGGTTGGAGTGGGCTGATGCTGACAACAGATAATTTTGAAGAAGCAAAAAAGAAATACCAGTTATTATATAATCAAATGAACAATCTCTTAATAAATGGAGGTAGCGGGGATTTTCATTTTAAAGGCAAATATGATCCGCCTGTTGAAGAAAAAAAATTTGCAGGAAGCGTTTTATCTCCTGACAAAAAGTACAACTCGTTTTCAAAACTGAAACTGGAGATATCATTACAATATGAATTGATGGAATGGAAGGTGTGGTTGTTGGTTTATGAAAAAGAAAGAGAGGATAACGAGCCTGTCAGATAAACTTTGTGTTTGTGGCAAACCGTCTTCCTTCTTATTTATACAACCCGGACAAACCCGTTTGTCTCTTCGCTTTCCAATTAACCATAATTAACCTTAAACAAAGTGTGTTTAACGGGTTTTCCTTTACCGTTTTAATATTTTAGCGGCTTCAACCAGCTGTCTATGAAAAGATACTTATTCTTATTTGTTATTCTAACTTTTGTTTCTACAGTTCTCCTTGCTCAAAAAAATGGAAACATAAAAGGTGTTGCTTTTGATACGCTGTCTCAAAAAACGGTGGCTTCTGCCACCGTAACTATACTCGATAAAAAAGATTCTTCGCTGGTTGCTTTTTCTATGACCGACAATAATGGAAACTTTGAACTGCAAGGCATCCCAAATGGCAACTACCGTTTAATGCTTTCTCATGTTAGTTATCATAACTCCGTAAAATATTTTACAGTAAGCGACTCCAACAAAATTGTGAGACTTGGAAATGTGATAATGAATGATAAGTCAAAAATTCTTGAAGAAGTGGTTTTAAATGCCGAGGCTCCTCCGATAACAATGATTGATGATACCATTCAGTACAACGCCGGCTCATTTAAAACAGTACCGAATGCAAATGTGGAGCAGCTACTGAAAAAGCTGCCAGGGGTAAAAGTTGACAAAGATGGAACGATTACTGCCCAGGGAGAAAAAGTAAACAGGGTTATGGTTGATGGAAAAGAATTTTTTGGAAACGATCCGAAGATAGCAACTAGAAACCTGCCGGCTGATGCAATCGGTAAGGTGCAGGTGTATGATAAGCAAAGCGACCAGGCACAGCTTACTGGTTTTGAAGACGGCAACTATGAAAAAACGATAAACCTGAAATTGAAAAAGGACAAAAAGAAAGGATTGTTTGGAAAACTAAATGCGGGTGGTGGAAATAAAGAACGATATGAAGCAAAAGGAAATATAAATTCATTCAAAGGGGCAAGGCAGTTTTCTGCAATTGGTATGGGCAACAACACGAATGCGGAAGGCTTTTCATTTATGGATATTTTAAATTTTACCGGAGAGCTGGCACGTATGCAGCGTGGCGGTGGTAGCGGTGGTAATATTAATATAAATATTTCGGGAGATGATGCTGCTGCAATGGGAATGGGCGGTGGAAATTCGAGCGGCATTAAAACATCGTCGGGCGGTGGATTGAATTATAATAATATACTGGGCACAAAAAACGATTTTCAAAGTAATTATTTCTACAACCGTGTAAACCCAAAACGGGAAGGCCATATCAGCCGCCAGAATTTTTTACCAACAACTACTAATTTATATAACCAAAACTCTTTCTCAGATAATATTAATAATAACCATCGTTTCAACCTGAATAATCTTTACCAAATTGATTCTTTGCATTCATTGCGTATCATCCCTTCCCTTAGTTTTCAAGAAACAAACAATAATACACTTTCTGATTATAAAACGTTTGCTTCAAATGGAAATTTAATCAACGAAGGCAACAGCCGGAATTTTTCAACAAACAAAGGATACAATTTTAAAAACGATCTAGTATTTCGAAAAAAATTTAGTCGCAAAGGCAGAACATTTTCTTTTACCCTGCAAACAAGCTTTAATAAAAGCGATGGTGACGGCGGTCTGAATTCTGTAAACAGTTTTTACAATAGTGCGGCAACTCTTATAAAAAAGGATACCCTGAACCAACAGTTCGTCACGGCTGCAAGTTTGAAAAGCTATAATGCCCGTGCAGTTTATACAGAGCCTTTATTTAAACAATCGTTGATGGAGTTCAGTATTGGTAAAAGCAATTCTCAAAACATTTCTGACAAAACAACCTACGACTATAACAAAACAAATGGCAAATATGATAATATCAACACCGCACTTACCAATGATTTTGAAAATTTATATGGCTATACGAGTGCCGGCCTGCGGATTCGTACTCAAAAACGAAAATATAATTATGCAATTGGCGTTACCTGGCAACAGTCCGATTTGGAAGGAACAATTACCTCCGGTATCAAAGATTCGGTAATCACAAAATCATTTAAAAACCTGCTACCCAACGCAAGGTTTCAATTCAATTTTACACGATTTAAAAATATCTCGGTTAACTATAATACCACCACCAATCAGCCAAATATTTCGCAACTTCAACCGATACCCGATAACAGTAATCCACTATATGTCCGTCTCGGCAATCCCGATTTGAAACAGGAAGTAACACATATAATACAAGGAAATTTATTCCTGATGAGCCCCTACAAAAACAAAAATTTTATGCTCTTCTTTAATATGCAAAAAACACAAAATAAAATTGTGAACTATGATGTGGTTGATACATTGGGCATTCGCACTACAAAACCCGTAAACATTAATGGCGTTTATTCTATGCTGGGCGACGTAAACTACAGCATGCCGGTTCGTTTTTTAAAGGGCATGTTTGAAGTCGGTAACCGCATAAGTTATAATCATGGAAAACAATTCATCAATACGATTGAAAATACCATTAATTCATTTTCTGCGGGTCCCCAAATAAGGCTGTCCGCGTCTTACAAAGAAAAACTGAATCTTTCTTTTGAAACTTCCTTAAATATTAATAAAACAAAATACTCGCTTCAGTCTTTATACAATACAAATTATCTGCAACAGCGTTATGGCGCCGATCTGAATTGGGAAATGCCAAAACGATTTTTCTTTTCTACCGATTTCAGTTATACAATTAATAGCCAGCGTTCCGCAGGGTTCAATTCAAAAATTCCGATCTGGAATGCAAGCATCAGTAAACAGTTTATGAAATACAGCCGCGGCGAAATAAAACTATCTGCCTATGATCTGCTTGATAAAAATATCGGCATTAACCGCACCAGCAATCAGAATTATATTGAAGACTCGAGAGTGAATACTCTGCAACGATTCTTTATGCTTTCATTTACATATAGCTTAACAAAGAGTGGATTGGGCAATGCGGGTGGCGGTCATGGAGCAAATATGATCATACGATAAATTATATCGGGAATATTGTCCCGGGCTTATTTTTTTTATTTGTCTATTAAAAAACTGCCAGGCTTCCAGATAAACATTAATATCGTTTGGCTAATTATGTTTCCTGTTAATTCCTTTAAAAAGCATAACGCCGGTCTTTCTTTTTGTACGTAAATTTTTCAATTGTTTTTCCATCTGCCGGATCCACCAGAATCGTATAAAACAAAAAATAAATTAGTTTTTGGATATGCGGGTTTATTAAAATGAAAAGTCTGGTAGTGTTCGTCTATTTATAATGAGTCGCTGATTAATTGTGTTTTAGAACAAATACACAAGAAGGCAAATTGATTAGCATACTGACCTCAAATAAAAAACCCTCCAAATGGAGGGTCTTTGTTTTATTCTTTCTATTCAGTTAATTAATAATAATTCTTCTTTCTCCACCTTCATTATTGCGTTGCATTTCTTCCATCATCTTATCTCTTTCTATTTTAAACTCAGCCGGGGTTAATCGTTTTTTTCCCGTTGGCTCTTTTATCAAAGTTATATCCGCCTTTTCAGATATAGATATTGCTTTATACGACTGTCTTCCATTTCCAAATTCCATTTCAAGTATTGCTCCGGGTAACTGACCCTGGTATTCGCCAGGCCCTGCACTTATGGGAATATCGGAAGCAACCCATGCAATAATAGTTGTAGTATCGGTAACTTCTTTTCTTTCCATCACGCCGTTGTCTATATTCATCCGCGTTGAAGTGCTGATTCTTGTTGCGGCGGCTTTCATGCAATTATGATTCAAAATCGTTTTTGTTTCACCGGTCATTTTCCATTTCAGCGGACGAATACTATCGGCAACCAAAAAGTTTTTATCCATTACTTCTCTTTTCTCTACCCGCTGAGCATTATCAAAATTATGATAGACCACATCGTTGCTTCCCGCTATTACCATTCGCATTTGCATGCCGCCTCCATTATCGCTTGTAAATGACCCGCCATCATCATCTCCTGTTTCAGCTGATCGCCAGATTGATTGATTATTAGCAAACACCAATTCAAATTTATCCGTTCTTGATTGGGGTATGTTTTGTTGCATGCCCTCCATGCCGGTTGCATGAAATTGCATTTGCATTTGCACCGTTCTGTCATAAATTATTGTACCCTGTTTCATTTGAGCGGTAGCCAAAATTGAAAAAACCAACCCGGCTCCTGTGATAAATATTTGTTTCATTATTTTTATTTTTTTCAAAGCTATTTATTACTCGCTCTAAGATAAGTTAAGCGGGGTATCATTAAAGTTAATAAAGGTTAATGTACCCGTAACAGCAGAAATTGAATAGTTACATTTGCTGTGAAATGGGACTGAGAAAAAAAATACCCGATATGGTTTTGATGGTGGTCTCAATAATTGCCATCATTTGCTTCCAGGTTTACTGGCTGAAACAAAACTATGACCGCGAAGAAAAAACGCTTTCGATAAAATCGGATGTTTCTTTTCGTGAAGTAGTGCGAAAACTGCAGGCAAAGAAATTAAACCTGGAAAACATTGATACGATTTTTAAAAAATCAGGTGCTGCTACTGGTGAAGGTGTTTTTATTTCCAATAATGATTCGTTCAATATAAGCCTCCCGTCCAGGGAGCAAATCGTTTCTACCGTAAACATAGTAAGCAGCCGTTTAAAAGATTCGATGCTGTTACACCCGGAATCTGAAAAGCAAATGGTAATACAATTAAACAGTAATGCTTTTTCGGAAAACGGCGATAGTTTTAAATTTATACCTAAAAATCTTCCGGGCTCCGGCGGCCGGCACAACTATATTATGCAGTTGCTGTACGGGGTAGATTCGTTGCAGGATTCTGTACGTGTACACGAAATAGAAACAGCTTACCGTGCTGTGATGAAAGAACAGAAAATAAATATCCCTTTCTCGGTGTTGCGTTTGGAAGGTATTAAAAAAGAAAAACCGGCAGATGTTTCAGTTGGCATTATTCATCCTGTTACGTATCGCTTACAGCGTGGAAGTAATGTTTCGTATTTACTCAGTAGAATTTTATCGCCAATTCTGTTTTCTGTTTTCCTAATCGGGCTTACGGTGCTGTCTTTTTTATTATTGTTCCGGAATTTAAAAAGACAACAACGGCTTGGTGAATTAAAAAATGATTTTATCAGCAATATCACCCATGAACTGAAAACGCCGATAGCAACCGTAAGTGTGGCCATTGAAGCAATAAAAAATTTTAATGCCGCACAAGACCCGGCACGTACAAAAGAATATCTTGATATTTCATCTAATGAACTGCAGCGTTTAAACCTGCTGGTAGATAAAGTACTCAAGCTTTCTATGTTTGAGAAAAAAGAAATAGAGCTTAATCTTGAAACGATAAATATTAAGACCCTGGTTGATGAGGTGCTTGCATCGATGCGGCTGTTGCTGGAAAAAAAGAATGCGGCCGTTTCTTTAAATTACTCTGGGGACCTAACCCTGAGTGGCGATCGTTTACACCTGTTGAGTGTTGTTTATAATTTAATTGACAATGCCATTAAGTACAGCCATGATAATGCGGTAATAAAAATTGATATTGAGTCGTCGGAAAATAATGTGTTACTGAAAGTTGCTGATAATGGAATTGGCATTCCGGATGAATATAAAAATAAAGTGTTTGAAAAATTTTTCCGGGTACCGGGCGGTAATGTACATAATACAAAGGGGTATGGGCTTGGGTTAAGCTATGTATCGGGTGTTGTAAAAAAACATAAAGGATTTATTACTGTTCAAAATAATGAAGGTGGCGGAACTGTTTTTAATATCGCCCTGCCAAAAACACAATCATGACAAAAGTTTTATACGCCGAAGATGAATTGTTCCTGGGTAAAATTGTAAAGGAAAGTTTAGAAAGCCGTGGCTTTATGGTTACGATGGAGGCTGACGGCGCAAAAGTGTTGACACATTTTAAAAACACCACTCCGGATATATGTGTGCTGGACATTATGCTGCCCAATAAAGATGGATTTGCCATTGCCGATGAAATAAGAAATTTAAATAAAGAAGTGCCAATCATTTTTCTTACAGCTAAAACACAAACCGAAGATGTAGTAAAAGGTTTTACAACGGGCGGCAACGATTATATCCGCAAGCCATTCAGTATGGAAGAATTAATTATTCGCATACAGAATGTTTTAAAAAACAAACCCGGTACTAAATCAAAACTTACCAGCGATACGGTTGTGTTGGGTAAATTAATTTTTATGCTGAATCGGCAAACACTAAACAACGGAAAAGAAGAACGCAAGCTTTCTTACCGGGAGTCGGAATTATTAAAACTTTTATATATCAACCGCGACACAATTATTGACCGTAGAGAAATTTTAAATTTGCTGTGGGGCAATGATTCTTTTTTCAACAGCCGCAACTTAGATGTATATATAACCAAACTGCGCAGTTATTTAAAAGACGATCCTTCGCTGGAGATTATTACGATTAAAGGGATTGGGTATCGTTTTGTTGTGGGGTAGAGGCTCCTCAATATTCTGATCTTTAAATTCGATTTTTTTGTTCCCGTATTTCAAGACAGGTTGGTTCGGTCTTTCCAAGTCATTTTAATTGTCCAGTCAATATTTTTTCCCATAATGGAAATATTTAGAATTGAGTTCGCTTCCATTTAACTGAAACAGGCGAACCCTTAGAAATAATTACCGATTCGGGTGAATGATT
>JANOFP010000278.1:0-2311 GCA_031413675.1 Bacteroidota bacterium | reverse complement strand
GGGTTTTGGCGATGCTACAAAATTAGTAGCCGGACAAAGCAGCGATTCAGCCACGCAGGCAAATATTCGTAAAGAGTTACACCTGGATAAACCCATTTTAAACCAATTCATTTATTATTTAAATGATGTTTCGCCAGTTTGTTTTCACAGCAGCAGCGAAATAAAGACAAAGAACCTCAAAGGAATTTTTATTGGCGGCTCAACCAAATTTGGAATTAAAATTCCTTACCTGCGCAAGTCATATCAAAGCAAACGGGATGTGTGGAGTATTTTAATGCAGGCTTTGCCGGGTACACTTATGCTTGCAGTAGCAGCCATGTTCATAGCTGTTTTATTGGGTATCCCATTAGGAGTATTGGCGGCAGTAAAACAAAATACGGGGTGGGATACATCTGCCATCTTTACCAGCATCATTGGTATTTCTGCCCCTTCTTTTTTTATGGGCATTGTTATTGCATATATTTTTGGATTTGTATTAAGCGACTACACCGGTTTAAATATTATTGGCAACTGGACACAAATAGATGAAACAACCGGCGAAAAGACACTTGCATTAAAAAATTTAATTCTGCCCGCCATTACGTTGGGCATTCGGCCTATGGCAATCATTACGCAACTTACCCGTAGTGCCATGCTTGATGTACTGAACCAGGATTATATACGAACAGCTTATGCAAAAGGACTATCACGGCAGGCGGTAATATGGAAACATGGATTGAGGAATGCACTAAATCCGGTGATAACAGCTATCACAGGTTGGTTTGCGGAGTTACTGGCAGGTGCTTTTTTTGTAGAATATATTTTCGGCTGGCAGGGCATTGGAAAAGTAACCGTTGATGCTTTGGAAAAATTAGATTTTCCGGTGGTGATGGGGGCTGTGTTGATTTCGGCAACCTTTTTTATATTGATAAATATTCTTGCAGACATTTTATATGGCGTGGTCGATCCAAGGGTACGGACAAGTAATTAACATATTCATATCTCCGGTTGATAAGAATCATATTGTTCGCCTCAAAGAATAACTTACCTTACAAATACTTAAAACCAATAATCATGGAAAAAATATCTCCTATATTAGCCCGTAAGCAGCCCCATTTTAATTCTGTTTTATCGGGCTGCTCACTCCGGGATGCATTAAATAAAATGCATTGTGAAAACAGCGATTATCTTATCGTAGTAGATGAAGATGAAAATTATCTTGGATTACTGACGGAACATGAAATAACAGATAACATATTGCTGTGTAAAAAAACAACAGAAAATATTATTGTGGATGAGTTAATGAAAACAAACCTGCCGGTTGCATCTTCTGATGACACGGTAGAACGTTGTTTGAAACTGATGTGCCAGCATCATATTCACCAAATTCCGGTATTTGATGCGTATGCATTCCGCGGAATTATTTCTGCCGATGATTTGCTGCAGGAAGTAGTGGTGATGCGTACTGAAGTTTTTGATGATGACCGGGAAGTAGCTATTTATTGAATTACCACTTCATGAACGATATGTTCATTCAGTGCTTCATTTACCCGGTTCCTGATTTTTTCTTTTTGATAAATCAATTCATTTTTCAACGGGCCTACATGTGTGGTGATGATGAGCTTATTTCCAAATAGCTGAATTTTTTCTGTATAACGTGCAATGGTTTTACCCATTAGCTGCTCCCAAACATCTTCTATTTGCAATGCCTGAACAGAACCTTTAATACGGCTCTTATTCAGAAATTGTTTCATTGCTTCTTGCATTGAGTATTCGCCCATGGGTGTAAAATTACAGGATTAGGATTTAAAGTAACTAAAGGCTAATTTATATTTTGATGTTCTGTGTGCAAACCCGAAGGGTTGTAATTATTGTAGTATAGTTATAATTTGTGTATCAAACCCCGAAGGGGTGATATATTGATAATTAAAGTTTCAATCATGCCCGGAACATATTCTCAAATTTATATACAGATTGTTTTTGCTGTAAAAGGTAGGGAAAACCTGATCGCAAACAAATGGAAATCTGAATTGCATAAATATATCGCCGGAATAATTAAAGGCAAAGGACAAAAACCTATTATAGTAAATGGGATGCCTGACCATATTCATGCCTTTGTGGGTTTAAAACCAGCGATGGCAATTTCAGATTTGGTAAGGGATATTAAAAACAACGCATCCAATTTTGTAAATGATCATCATTTTGTAAAAGGAAAGTTTGCGTGGCAGGATAGCTTCGGTGTATTTTCCTATTCACATTCTCAAATTGGCAAAGTTTATGATTACATACTTAATCAGGAAAAGCACCATAGTAAGAAAACCTTTAAACAGGA
>JANOFP010000277.1:0-3151 GCA_031413675.1 Bacteroidota bacterium | reverse complement strand
GTTCTTAAAACAGGAAGCAATCGAAAATTATGGAAAGCAGAGTTAGGTATGATTCTTAAAACTGCAACGGAACCCATAAAAGATAAATCAATTCTATCAATAGAAGTTGAACACGAAGGAAGAAAAGCAATTCGTGTTATTAAAAAACATACAGAGCTTGTTCCCGAATTACATTATTGATTTTACCTGACAGAAATTATTTTTTTTGGAATTGCTGCATTTGGAATAATACCTGATGTTACAGGATTCACTTTTACATTCGGAATTATTCCTAAGGTTGGTTGCTGTACTTTCATATTGGGTATACGACCCATTGTTTTTTGAGGTTCGTTTTGAGAATTCGACAAATTTTTCCAGGAGCTCCGATAAGACCGATACCCTTTCAGATTGTTTTTTGCAATATCCTTTTGCAACTGTAAGTCTTGTTCAATATTATTTTTTTGTAAATGCTTTTGTAAATCAAATAAATTATGATCCTGACTTTTTACAGTGGTAAAAGTAAAAGCAGCAATTATTAAAAATAAAAATTTCATAGTTTCCCGTTTATGTATTTAAAGCTAAAACTATTTTCTCATTTTCTTATACACATTTATCAAACCGTTTGTTGATGCATCATGATTGCTTACCGGTTCCTTGCTTTTCAATTCAGGTAATATTTTATTTGCTAATTGTTTTCCCAACTCAACACCCCATTGGTCGAAACTGAAAATATTCCAGATAACACCTTGTGCAAATATTTTATGTTCATAGAATGCAATCAGTTGTCCTAAATTAAAAGGGGTTATTTTTTTAATAAGAAATGAATTGGTTGGTTTATTGCCGGCAAAAATTTTAAAAGGCAACAATTTTACAATTTGTTCTTTTGTCAGCCCAGCTTTTTGCAATTCTGCTTCGGCATCTTGTTCTGTCTTTCCATTCATCAATGCTTCAGTTTGTGCAAAAAAATTGCTCATCAATTTTTGATGATGATCACCTGTCGGATTATGCGATTGTGCAGGTGCAATAAAATCGCAGGGACTTAAAGATGTTCCCTGATGAATTAATTGATAAAATGTATGCTGACCATTTGTTCCCGGTTCGCCCCAGATAACAGGACCTGTTGGATATTCAACAGCTTCACCATTCCGGTCAACACTTTTTCCGTTGCTTTCCATATTACCCTGTTGAAAATATGCTGCAAAGCGATGCAGGTATTGATCATAGGGGAGTATAGCCTCAGATTGTGCGCCAAAAAAATTGGTGTACCACAAACCAATCAATGCCATCAGCACCGGGATATTTTTATCGAATGGTTCTTTGCGGAAATGATTATCTGTTGCATGAGCACCTTTCAGCAATTGTTCAAAATTTTTATAGCCAATCGTTAATGCAATAGATAAACCAATTGCACTCCATAACGAATAACGACCACCTACCCAATCCCAGAAAGGGAACATATTTACTTTATCAATTCCAAACTTAACCACTTCAGATTCGTTTGTACTTAAAGCAACAAAATGTTTGGCAATCTGTTTTTCTCCACGGGATCCTGCGGATTTTTTGGCGGATTTAAGAAACCATTCTCTTGCAGTATGTGCATTGGTCATGGTTTCTTGTGTTGTAAAAGTTTTTGAGGCAATCAAAAACAGTGTTCGCTCAGCGTCAACTTTTTTAAGTGTCTCTGCAATATGAGTACCATCTACATTACTTACAAAATAAGTTTCTATACCATTAACTGTATAAGGTCTTAGAGCTTCGGTTACCATCAGGGGGCCTAAATCACTTCCACCAATTCCAATATTTACAATGTATTTTATTTTTTTTCCGGTAAAACCTCTCCATTTGCCACTATGAACCGAAGTGCAAAATTTTTTCATTTGTCTCAACACTTTTCTCACCTCAGGCATCACATCTTTTCCTTCGCTATAAGCCGGAGATTTGGAAAAATTTCTTAATGCTATATGCAAAACCGAACGGTTTTCAGTTTCATTTATTTTATCACCGTTATACATCGCTTCTATAGCATCTTTCAGTTTGCATTCTTTAGCCATGTCAAAAAGCAACTGCATCGTTTTGGCTGCAATAATATTTTTTGAATAATCGAAAACAATATCTTTTGTACAGAGTGCAAATTTTTCAAAGCGATTTGTATCGTTTACAAACAACTCACGAAGGTGCATTTGTTTCATTTCAACTGCATGGGCTTCCAGTGCTTTCCAGGCATTCGTTGTTGTTGGGTTTATTTTAGGTAGCATATTTTTTTAGATTGTAATATAGAAATTTAAGAAATTATAATTTCTCAATTACTTCAATTGTTCTTCCAACCATTTCATTTGTTACATCCAAATGCACTACAAACCGCACTCTGTTGTGGGTAAGCGCATAGCACAGTATATTCTTTTCTTTTAATTTTTTCTCCAGTTCCGGGGCAGCAATCGTATCATGCGTTTCAAAAATGATAATATTTGTTTCAACGGGTAGCAAGAGTTTTACAAAATCTTTTTTAGCTACAGCATCTGCAATTTGCCTGGCGTGAAGATGATCTTCTTTCAACCGCTCAATATTATTTTGCAATGCATAAATACCGGCAGCAGCCATAAAACCTGCTTGCCGCATACCACCACCAAAAACTTTTCTTATACGTCTTGATTTTTTAATAAAATCTTTTTTGCCCAATAATAAACTACCAACCGGGCAGCCGAGGCTTTTACTCAGGCAAATTGAAATACTATCGAAAATTTTTCCATATTGTTTGGGTGTTTCTCCACCGGATCCTGCGGAATTTTTTGCAACCAAAGCATTCCATATTCTTGCACCATCCAGATGGAGGGCTAAATTATTTTCGGTACAAATTGATTTTATTTTTTTTATTTCTTCAAAATCATAGCAACTGCCACCGCCACGGTTGCTGGTATTTTCTAAAGAAACTAAACTTGTTCTTGCTTTGTGGTTATCGTCTGGGTTAATAGATGCCTTTACTTGTTCGGCAGTTATTCTTCCCCGGTCACCATTTAATAATTTTACAGAAGCAGATGAATTAAATGCGATGCCGCCGCCTTCATATTGATACACATGCGATGATTCATCACAAATTACTTCATCCCCGGGTTGGGTATGGCATTTAATTGCAATTTGATTGGTCATAGTTCCCGATGGACAAAAAATGGCTGCT
>JANOFP010000276.1:0-17827 GCA_031413675.1 Bacteroidota bacterium | reverse complement strand
GCCAACCCGTGTGACTACGGATTGGCTCTCTTTATTTTCGATTTTTTTCAGTTGTGAGTCATTTCATTTTGACCAAGTCAGCCGTCGTCGTGTCTTGCTGTGCCGTGTGGTTCGCCCACTCGATTTGGTCGGGGTTGCCCGAAGTAACGAGGTCAAGCATTTGGGAGTCCGTCAAAGTGAGGCTTGTGATTTGGTTATCCTGTGTACCGGAAGTGCGGCAGTCGTTTGCCCAGTTCACTTTGTATTCGTTCACACTTGCACTCAAAGTCTCATTGATCGTAGCAACGGTAAGCGTCTCAGGATTTACACCCGCCACGAAATGTGTGCCAAGGTATTCGCCTTGCTTGCTGAAAACACTGATGCTGTAAGTCTTCGTGCCACGGTTGAATCCGCGAGCGATATTGTAAAGGACTGCTGTGTATTCTTTCGTCTCGACTCAATCGTTAGACCCTGTTATAAAAGAAATAGAACAGTTGATTAGGTAAACTTACAGGCAATTACAATTTAGCTCTTTCTTTAGCAGTTTTATTTTCCGAATCCCAAACCAGGGATTCTGCATATACTTTTTTAGCTTCTTCTTTTTTATCCTGCTTCCATAAAAAATCACCTTTGTATATTAAAGCCTCGGCAATAGTTTTTGAATTATTTTTTTTCTTTAGAATAGCAATCAGTTTATCGCAAGTGACAATTCCGGAGTTATTGCTGTTTTGCTGGTAATGATGTTTCAGTAAATTATCCCATGCACTCAGGTTTTCCGGATTGGTTAATACAGCCATTTCCAAAGCCTTTCTCACACCAGAGCTATCTTTCTTTACATCTGTAATTACAGCTTTTGCATTGTACAATTCTGAAATATATTTTTTATCCCTTTTTCCAGCAGGCCGAGGCAGCGGTCTCTATAGGTTACTAGAGAGTAATGGTCTTTTAATACCAATGCCCACAAATAAACTACTTCTTTCTGTAGTGAGTCATATTTCAGCGCAGATTCCACGTCAGTTTTAATATCACTGGCTTTGTAACTATAAAAGTTATACCGCACATGCGATTTCCGGGCATAGGCTCTTGAAATATCTTCTTTACTATTCAGTATGGTGTCAGAAGTGTTTACGAACATATTGGTATAATATTTTTTAAAGTCATCTTCTATTTTCCGGTTCCAGGCTATATCTCCCATTCGCAGATTGGCTGTCATATTACTATATTCAACCCGCAATGCATCGGTAAAATATTTTTTTGCTTGTGATGAATCTTTTGCATCCAGGCTTATCAAACCCTGCAATGAGTGCAGGTATGCCCGGACAGATTTCATGTTTGTTTTATTAGAGTCTAATTCTTTTCCCAGTTTGGATATAAATAATTCTACAGTCTTATTGGCTTCCTTTGGTTGTTTTAATTTGATATACTGAACGTTTGCAATTTCTTTATATAAATTCTCTTTATCATTCAGATAAGGCATATAATTATAAATTGCTGAGATCAATTTTGCATGTTCAGTTGTTTTACGGTAGCAGGCTACAATATTTCCCCAGAGTGTGCGGATGTTTACAGAGTCGGAGTAATAAGTAAGTGATTTTTTATAGGCTTCAACTGCTTTCGGATACTCATTATTATTTGCAAATACAATTCCCCGTTCCCATTCCAACAGCCCGGGTTTTTTAGGGTTGGCGGCACTGCTGATATCTAATGCTTCATGTGCCTTTCCATACTCTTTCTTCCCCTTGTATATCCTGGCAAAACGCAGTTGTAACTCCCAGTACATCGAATCAGAAACGGGTATATGCGCCTGTGCTTTTTTAGCATATACTAAAGCACTGTCATAATTCGAAATTTGTAAATAGGTGTCTGCAATATTATAATCTGTTAGCCTGTAACTATTCGTACGGGAAATTATTTTTTTAAACTCATTTACTGCTGAAGTATATTCATATTTACCGCGATAACTCCAGGCAGTCCAATACAGCATGTTTTCTTTATCTTCCTGCTTAGTTAGGTATTGATGGGCTTTTCTGTAGCAGGTGATGGCGCTATCATATCTATTCTGCGAATAAAGAATATAGGCCAGGTCCCACCAGACATATCCATAATCACTTTTTGAAGCAATTGATTTTATATACCATGCTTTTGCCTCGTTTAGTTTTTTTGTTTCATAATTACTGTAGCCAATCCGGTACTCTACATAATATTTCAAATCGGCGGTGTAGAGTGCTTTGTTGTACCCCGCTAAATAATTACTGAGAGCACAGTCATAATCTTTTTTATCAAAGCAGGCATCGCCTGTTTTCAGCTCAGTTTGTGAAAATCCAATAAATGATAATAGCAGGCATGAAACGATAATTCCTGTTTTCATATTTGCGATTTAGTTTCCCAAAGATGAATATTAAAAGTGAAATAGCAAATGAGCGACAGGGCTTTTAGTGTTTATTTTTGGTCGGGGCCAGGTAATATTTTTAATTCTTTCGGTACTTCCAGTATATGAAGCATATGCAAATTTTGCTGTTGTTTTAAAACAAATGGAAGAAATAATTATGTAGCCTGAATTATTCTTTTATCCGCATCACCATATTAATAGGTGTAAAACCCCCATACTTTGAAGTTACCTGCAGCAAATAATCACCGGACCCTTCCGGGGTGAATGCAAAATCAAGTGTCTGGCCAATAGAGACGGGTTGCTTTTCGGCTGGTTTTATTATTTGTTGATAGGTTGGAAAATCGGCTCCGTCCTTTGCAATAGGCTTCCAGTTTACAAGCTTACCATTATACAGGATTGAAGTTTCAATATCAGCCCAGCCAAAACTAATATTTATCAAACGCAATTGGTAGCTTATTCCTTTTTTCATGAACAGTGTATCTGGTTCTTTTTTCCCGTTAAGCATCACTTCGAACTTAAAGTTTTCACCAAATATGATCACTTTATTTTTTTCACTTTCATAATTTACATCAGGGTCTTTTACAATCAACGCACCATACATACCGCCAAACAACTGCTTATTATGCATGTGTGTATGATAAATAAATGTGCCTGACCTTGGTGGCCGCATGTGCACCACGAAAGAATCTCCGGGCTGAACAATAGGGGCCAGCATTTTTTTATAATTTCCCCATCCGGATACACCATCAAAATAGCTGTCTATCTCCAATCCGTGCCAATGAACAGTGGAAGGTTCTTTTAATTTATTAATCACTTTTATTGCCACTGGTTCGTCACGATTCAGTATAATGGTTGGCCCCGGAATTTTTACATCTACATCGGTTGATTGATTCCCTTCCAATAAAATAAATCCGTTTCCTGTTACCGTATCATACCAGTTTGGTTTTTCTTTTATGATCAGCGTGATATTTCGTTCTTTTAATTTTTCAAATTTTTCCAGTTTCCATTTTTTTGAAGGTAATACCAGCAACCCCATGATAAGCCCTCCCATACCGTGCTTTACATGAGCATTCAGATCTTTAGGGTCCAGTTCATGTTCGGTTGGAACTTTTCGCAGAAATGATCCCGGACCAATATGAAACATGGTATGGCAATGAAATTACCAGTTGCCCGGTTTTTTGGGCACCCAGCTCAATGACATTGTTTCCCCGGGATTCAATAGCTCTGTTACTGCTTTATGAACACTTTCTTTATCCGATGCAGAATCTTTATATAAATTTCCATGACTATTTACTGTAAAATAAAAACCATGCAGGTGCATCGGGTGCTGCTGGTTACTTGCATTTATCACTTTCCAGTTTACTTCTTCATCTTGTTTATAAGTAAGGCTCTCAGTAAATGGCCACGTCAAGCCATTAATAGAACCTTGTTCATTCGTAGTTGAATCGAATTTTATATTGTTATTCCAAATGCTTATCATCATGATTCTTTCTTTTGGATCTGGTTTTTTACCGGTAGGATCGATGATAAAAGCTCCGAATAACTGGCTGTCTGTGAAATGAGGAAGTGGATGCCCGAAAAACCAGATCTTGTTACTGGCGGATGCACGATAAAAATAAGTGCCCGGTTGTCCTGCTGTAAATGATGTTTCATAAATTTCACCAGGCTTGATCATGATACTGTCTCCGGCCACAGCAGGCCTTTGACAGAAACCATGTAACGTCATAACAGTATCCAGTTTATTTTGAATAGTAGCTTTTACTATTGTTCCTTCTGGTACACGAATTTGTGGCCCGGGTAGTTGTAATGCTTTGCCTTTTTCTGCAAACGCATAAACTTTTATTCCCTCTCCTTCATGTGTTTCCGGAAACCAAATACCTTTTCTTGCTTCAAGATTTATAGTAAGGATTCCATTTTGTAAACCACCTGCTGATTGCTTGTTGTCGTTGGGAAAAATTTCCTCTATACCGGGCGGTGTAGGATAATATCGTTTCACCTTATGGTCAGTCATCGGCCCTTTGGGCTGATTGTTTTCTCCCGGTGCACAACTGATTATTTTTTTTTCTTTAATTACAGACTTGATGCGCTCAGAACTCCCCGTGCCGTATTTTGTATAGATAACTTCTTTCTTTGATTTGCCAAAACTTAATAAAACAAGCACGAAGAGAAAAGCAGATATTATGGTGGCAAGTATCTTCAAATGGTGGTTTATAAATTTAAAAGATACAGATTAATTCTTACAACGATAAAGTTAAAACTACTGCTTGGGTACTTCCCGTATACTATACTCCTGTATCAACGGCGGGTTTTCCGGTGATAAAGTAAAATAGATTTCAATATTCGTTTTCTCTCCTTCAATAATAAATGAACCTCTTAACTGGTTTTCCGGTTTCATTTCTTTTACTGAAATTATTTTGCCAGCTTTTTCAAATAGCAACTTTGCTTCTTTCTTTAAACTGTCAATAGGATAATCCGGAAAAAAGTTTTCAGCAAATATTCCACTTTGTTCAGCATTATTCCAGTCAGGTAAAATTTTTACCAGTTCATTTTTTCTTTGTTCCAGAATTTTTGAAGGCGGTAATTGCATCGGCTGCAGTCCGGCAATTTTTATAATTGTATCCAGTATCTGCATATTTACAAAACCCATGGGTGAATAAGTACGGTTGGCAAAGGAAACTATACCGATACCATAATCAGGCATGATACGCCATTGACTTCCGAATCCGGGTAAACCACCGCTATGGGCAATATAAGTTCGGCCTTCGCAATCTTTCGCCCATCCTAATCCGTAACAGTATGCAGCTGTTATCGCACAAGCTCTTCCGCTTGGATATTTAAAATTTGGATTAAACCCAGTCCATCTCCACGGATGATGCATTTCCCTTACTGAACTTCTCTTGATCGGCCCATCGTCTTTTGCATTATTCGGCGGCCATGCAGCTAAATGAAAAGCCATATAGCTTCCAAATTCATCTATAGAAGAAATCATGGCACCCATGGCTCCCCAACTACCGTCTTTGGTATCATGCAGCAATTCTTCTTCATTCCATTTATTATTCAACCAGCGGTAACCATGTGACAGTTTATCCGGAGCCACATCGCCATATTCATAAGTCGATGTTTTCATTCCCAGTGGCTCAAGAATATTTTTCTTTATGTATTCCTGGTACTGCATACCGGAAACAATTGTAATAATTTTTCCTTGCAAAGCAAAACCGAGATTACTGTATTCAAAGGCAATGCCCGGTGGATTGGAAAAAGAAAGATGTTTACCGATCAATTCAATTAAATCTTTATCCGTATCTGCAAGTTGCCTGTCGCCCCATGGATTGTCTTCAGGAAAACCTGCACCATGTGTCATCAGGTGGCGAATGGTGATATGTGGCGCATCCGCTGTCGGGTATTTTAAATTCTTTAATTCAGGTATATATAAGTATGCTGGGTCATCTAGATTAAGTTTTCCTTCATCACGCAATTTTAAAATAGCCATGCAGGCAAAACTTTTACTCATGCTTGCAATGCGAAACAGGGATGATGAGGTAACCGGTATTTTTTTATCAATATCTGTATACCCAATATTTCCTTTGTAAACCAGTTTGCCATCTACCACCAAACCATAGGCTACACCGGGCAGATGATTGGAATCTGCATAGTCTTTAAAAATTTTATCAATTGCCGGAAATGCCTGCATGATTTTTTCCATGCGACCGTTGTCGGTAAAAGTGGCGGATTGATATTCTGTATCAAAAACTGTTTCCGCAAGTTTGCCGGATGATTTGTTTTGATTGCAGGAGAAAAAAAGAATAACTGATACCGGGATGAAAATTATTTTTTTCATATATACGATAAAAATTTAGTGTGTTAAGTTACTTTTTATATGCTATGAAGTTGATGCAATTTTATAGTTGCTGCATCAACTTCGTCATGACAGTAATCGGAAATAAACCCGGTTAAAGATGAATAAAACTTTTGTCTTTCAAAAAAAAGTCTCTCAACAAGTAAGCTCCAGTACCTTTTGAAGGATCCTTCCACCAGCTTTGTTTTGCAATTTATAATCCTGCAGGCTCCTGCTTTGCAAATAAAATTGTAAACCCGGCGACGGTGTCGGCTTAAAAGAATAATTGACTGAATAAATATTTAAGGAAGTGTAATTATATACAGGATAAGAAATGTTTGAAGCCCGCATATTATCTGAATAAAAACTCAACCCAAAGTTTTGAATATGCCCATATTCGGGTTTATAAAAAACAGAATTAGCCGGAAACTGCTTCATACTCCATAACTTTTGCTGGTATTGCTGCCGCCCTACAGCTTTTTGTACATACTTATAATCCGGATTTTTTTGTGCTATAAGTGCAGTGGTGTTCAAAAAATAAAAACCACCACATAGAATAAGTTTGATGTGTGGCATAAGGAAAATTTTTATTTTACTAAGTTACTCTTTTTTTATTTTCTGTAATTCTTCTGAGCGAACCCTGGTTATATTTATAAAAGGACTTTTCATCAGGTATAAAAAAGATTGTTTTTTCTTTTCTTCAAATTCTGCCAATCCATATTTCATTTCTGTTACCGGCTTATATTTATATGTACCAAACAGCCGATCCCAAACAATGAATATGTCAGAAAAATTGGAATCCGTGTAATGCTGATCCTGCTCGTGATGTACTTTATGAAAATTGGGAGTAACAAAAATCCAACCCACTGTTTTGTCCAGCCATTTTGGAAACGATAAATTGGTGTGCTCTAAAAATGCGAAGGGAGTAAAAATAAAAATATAAAAACCAAATGAAAGCATATCCATTCCAAACAGAGCAGCGGCAATGATGCTTGCATTTCCAAATATTAATATTTCCAGCGGATGGCCCCTGAAGAATGTAGAAGCATCCATACTTGTATCGCTATGATGCACTCTGTGCAATCGCCATAACAATGGAACCTTATGTGCCATGCGGTGAAACCAGTATGAAGTCATATCGAACAACGCAACGCCAACAATAAGTTTTATCCAAAAAGGCAATTGTACAAGGTGTAATAGTCCAATATTATTATCATTAAACCATTGTATGCAAAATACCTGGAAGGTTGCAAAAAAATAATTAGCAATAAAGAAAACTACAAAAAAGAAAATGTTGTTTAATAAATGTTGCGGCCGTTTATCGAAACGAAATGGTCTATTTAGTATTTGCTCCATGGTATAGAGAACAACCAGTAATCCGATGATGATATAGTTACCATCAATATTTAATAATGTCTGTAATTTTTCCATAAATAAAATTTAGTTTGTTATAATAATTATCCAATAGCTATTGAATCTTTATCTGTATTATTTTTTCTGAATGGTTGTCTTTTCCAGTATGTCAAACTTCTCCATGCCCATTCCATTGGCCCAAACCGAAAATAATGTAACCAGATATTGCTGTAAATAATTTGTATGGCCCATACTGTTGCCAATACATAATATATTTCATGCCGTTGCAGTTTACCATACATGCCAAAACCAATACCATAAAAAAATAACCCACACATTAATGATTGCATCAGGTAATTAGTAAATGCCATTTGCCCCACGGGACGCAGTATGGCAAATAACCATTTAAACAAACCTGATTTATACAATAACATTATTAACCCCAATATGCCAATAGAACGGAAAGTGCGGGACAGTTCATAAGATGAAAACCAAACCTGTTTGGTGTATTCAAATGAATTGAACCCAGCGTTTATTGTCTGTTGCAACCGGAAATATGAAACTGTTAAACCAATACCTAAACCAATAACTGTCATCAATAAATATGTTTTTACCGAAGCTTGCCCAGTTAAAATTCCCATTTTAAAAAGAGCCATACCTATAAACATAAACAGTAACACATCCCATATCCCATAAAAAAGATATTCTACTAATTGGCTGATATAGCGGTTCGTTCTATATTCATACAACGCTTCATAACCTCCAGTATTTTTCAGAATTGTTTTTTCCATCCGTTTGCTTTTACTTTCAGTCGAACTTCTTTCTTTAAAATCCTTCATAGCCCCTAATTGTTCTTTTTGAATAGCATTTAATTTCGCTTGAGTGGTATCCATTGCTGCTATCGCTTCTCCACGATAAATCATTTTTTTATTCTGGTACAAGTCACGATTTTCTCTTGCCAGCATAAAAATGAAACATAGAACTGCACCAATCAACAATTTTTTCGCTGATAATTTACGAAACGAATACATAATCATACCGAGGCAGGCATAATCTAATAATATATCGCCGCTCCATAACAATACAAAAACATCAAATAACGAAAACACAATTAACCATAACTGTCGGCGGAAAAAATAATCTGCCGGCAGCAATCCGTCCATTCTTTTTTCTTTACCTCCTACAAAAAGAAGAATGCCTGCACCAAAAAGCATAGAAAATATTGCCCGCTGTGTTCCTTCAGGAAACCAATCTATAAAATGCCATACTTTAAAATCAAATGTTCCAAATTCATTCAGTACAGATGGATCTCCGGTAGGTAATGCAAAACTGGTCATATTCATTAATAATATTCCGAGTATTGCAAATCCCCTGAGGCTGTCAAGTATAATAATTCTTTCCTGCTGACCGGTTGGGGCGGCCAGCATTACCGTTGATGCGTTTGACATGCAGTTGGTTTTAGTAGATGTAAAAAAAATCTAAAACAATTCTTTAAGTCCCGATACTAAAATAAAAAGCCGGCATCTGAAAAATTTTCTGATACCGGCTTTCAGTTCAATTATCCTCTCGGCCGGTAAATATCCGCCACTACCATTTTAATAGTAGTAGTTCCTGTATTTTTTCCAGAATGAATATCAGGACCTGTTACTACTCCCATTCCTGTTTTAAACTCAGTAGGTGTAGCCACCCCATCTTTATTTTTTAATTCCACCAAGCCTCCATCTATTACATATACCAAATGATCTGGATGTGAGTGCAATCCTACCGAATCACCGGGTTTGATGATCAGTTCATAAAATTTTACTCCAAGCGTATCTCCAAGAAATTTGGAAATAACATTTGCTTCTACTTTTACAGGATCCATTGCTGCATCATAACCAGGCATTGAAGGATTTTCAATTTTAAATCCTTCAACAACTTTGGGTTCATCTTTTTTTGCTTCGGTGTTACAAGCTATAAAAGCAATGGCCATTAATAATACAAGTAAAATACTTGCGTTGGTTTTTTGTTTCATGTTTCTAATTTTTATGTTGAATAAATATTTATCTCAAATTAAAATCCTTTTTTCTCCCCGATAAATTTTTCAAACCAATCCATATTTGTTTGCATGGTTTTTATAACCATCCTGGGTTCTACAGGTCCATGCGGCTGACGTGGTAATGCCAACAAACGAACCGGAACATTTCTTCTTCTTAAAGCATTATAAAACATAACTGAGTTACTGAATGGAACCCGTTGATCTGCTTCACCGTGTTGCAGCATTACAGGAGTTTTTACATTTTGTACAAAGCGCAATGGAGAATGTGCATCATACTTGCTCCAGTCATCCCATGGATTAGATTTAAAATAAGAAGGAAGAAATCCTTCGATATCATCCGTTAGATTCTGATGTGATAAATCAACTACCGGTGCACCGATGCTTGCAACTTTAAAACGATTGGTGTGACCAACAATCCAGCTGCTCATAAAGCCACCGTAACTCCAGCCCATCACACCCATTTTATTTTCATCTGCTACTCCCATTTTTATTACCTGATCCACACCCGCCATCAGATCCTGGTAATCTTTTCCTCCCCAATCTTCACGATTAGCAGTACGAAACTCTGTTCCGTAACCGGTAGAACCTCTTGGATTGGCACGAAGCACTGCATAACCAGCTTCTGCAAATGCGGCAATGGGATAAGTGCCCTGATTACCGGCAACACAGGCCTGAGAAAAAACTCCCGCTGGTCCGCCATGCACATTTAATATAAAAGGAACTTTTTGTCCAGGTTGATAATTGATTGGATATGTAAGCAAGCCTTCTATTTCTTTTCCATCAACACTTTTCCATTTTACCACTTCGGTTTTGGGCAATGGTTTATTTGCATATTCAGCATTGATGACGGTAACTTTTACAGGAGCATAGTTATTTAATGGACTGATATAACCTTCGGGTAATTGAGTTGGGTTCTGTAATGTGAATCCAAGATAAGTACCGGTTGAATTCAATGTGGCTCCACCAATCATATCTGTTGATCCTTTGTTCCATTCAGCAATTGATTTTCCATCAATACTTAACTGGTAAATACTGCTGAGTGTTTTATTTGCTTCGGCATATAAAATATTTTTTCCATCAGGTGTCCATCCGATGATGCCGCCGTTTTCATCGGGTGTTGCTTTCATCCGCCAGCTTTTTCCATCTGCTAAAGAATAAATTTTTACATGCCGGGCACCTGACCAGTCAACCGGATCGGTTGTGCATTGGTATGCAATTAATTTTCCATCGGGACTGAATTGTGGGTTGGTTTCGCCTGCTCCGGTGTTGGCAATTGATTTTATAGTTCCACTTTCAATATCTACTAAAGAAATATCGCTGTACACATTGTCATTTACTTCTGGAGATTTGCCATGACTATATGCAATCGTTTTTCCATCGGTACTCCAGTCAAAAGCATTTATGTTATAGTTTTCCTTTGTAATTTTTTTTTGCTCATATTTTCCGGCAGTATCTTTTTTATTCAACCATAAAACAAAAAGCCGGTTTTGTTTTACTTCTTCATCCATAAAATAAGAATCGTCTTTTGCTTTTTTATTTTTTTCTTCTTTATTGTCTGCAGCATCAATCATGGTAAATGCAATCATGCTTCCATCATTGCTCCAGTTATAATTACCTACACTGCTTTTTACATCCGTTATTTTTTCTGATTCGCCACCGGCTACGGGCAATAGATATAAATTATTTTTACTGTCTCTTGATGAAGTGAATGCAATCCAGTTTCCATCGGGGCTCCATTTGGGATTAGCAGAATTTTTATCGCCTTTTGTTAGCTGAACAGCATTTGTTCCATTTCGATTGCAAAGCCAAACCTGGTTTATATATTCACTCCGGTCATCCGTCATCACTGCTTCACGAACCGTGTAAAGAATTTTATTTCCATCGGGTGATGGAACAACAGCCGTGATATTTTTAATTTTCAAACATTGTTCAGGGCTCCAGTTTTTTTGTGCAAGAATGAAAATGGGTAATAAATAAAAAGCAACGAGCAACAGTTTTAATTTCATAACAGTTTTTTTAAAAATAAATAAATACAGTTAGTGTGAGTATTCAAAGGGGGAACAGGGTTTGCAAGAAGACATACAAGTTAAGAAGCTGCTATTAGATAAACAAAATTTCTAAATGCCAATTTTAATTAAGTTGCTGAAAAGCTTATTTATCCATAGATTTATTTTCTTTTATTTCCACCTTTCTTAACTGCTTATATTAATTCGCAATAAAACTTATTATGCAAACATTGTCACCTGTTCAATCTGATGAAAGAGAAATTTTCATGGATGTGCTGCGCGGCTTTGCCATTCTCGGAATTTTTATTGCCAACCTCGGAGCCGGCCTTTCCTGGTATAATGAAGATGCAAAACTTACCGGCAGTTTTTTATTGCCTGAATGGGATCATAAAATGTCTTTCATCCATCATATGCTTATCGAAGGAAAGTTCTATTCCATCTTCAGTCTTTTATTTGGCTGGGGCATTGCTTTGCAAATAAAAAGAGGAATGGATAAAGGAGCAGATTCTGTACCAACTATAAAAAGAAGATTGTTGTTTATGCTCCTGCTTGGGTTTATTCATTTAATGTTATGGCCCGGTGATATAGTTTTCTTTTATGCATTGCTGGGGTTTTTATTATTGCCATTCAGAAAATTTTCAAATAAAACTTTATTGATAACTGCCGTCGCACTGATACTTTCTCCCGTGTTGTTATATGGATTGAAAATGATGTTTCCTGTTTTAAATTTTCCGTCTGAAAAATTATTTCAGACTGGTGGATGGGTGGACAGCCAGCTCAGCCCGCAGTTTGGAAACATCTCCAGCCAGGAAGCATTTATGGCCGTAATGAAAAAAGCAAACTGGTGGGATGTTTTTAAAACGAATGTAGCGGGATTTTTTTACCGCTATGGATATTTAATTTTTATCAGTCGTATTTCAAAAGTACTGGGTATGTTTTTAATTGGCTATGTAATTGGCCGTACTGATTTTTATAAAAATATCATGCAGTATAAAAAATTAATGTATTCGGTAATTGCGGTTGGTTTTATTATCGGCCTGCCGGCAAATTATTTTCTTGCCCATTATATGTCCACTGCCATGAATGATTATTTTCAGTTAAAAGAAAAAGGAATGTACCAGACCATTGTTTATGCACTGGGTGTAGCTCCGCTTGCTTTGGCTTATGTTGGTAGTTTTATATTATTGTTTCAAACGGAAGTTGGTAAAAAAATATTCTCTCCGCTTGCCCCGGTCGGTAAAATGGCTTTCAGCAATTACATCATGCAATCGCTGGTTGGCAATTTTGTTTTTCTTGGTGCAGGGTTGGGTTATATGGGGCAGGTAGGGCCGGCATATTATACTTTATTTGGTATCGGCGTATTTATTATACAGATTATCATCAGCACCATTTGGTTAAAATATTTTAACTACGGCCCTGTGGAGTGGGTATGGCGGAGTGCAACGTATAGGAAATGGCAACCGATGAGAAAATAAATTTTTTCAATTAAGATTTTCATATATAAACTATAAGTTATGCAACACAAAAAAACCATTACGGTAATCTGTATGATTACTATCGGTACACTTCTGTTAAGCTTTGGTGTACATAAAATAAATGATATTCCCAAGCTGTGGGATATGGAGAAGTTAAGATCGGCGCATGTACCGTTGGTAGATAAATCTATACATGTAGAGCCCATTGCTGAAAAGTTGTATAACAAAATACCTGAAAGGGTTGCTTATAAAACATATCCCTTGTATATGCCGGAACGTGAGCCAAAAGGCTATTATGAATGGCTATTGAAACAAAATCCTGAAATAATTTTTGATGCATCGAAAATAAAAACAGAAGATGATTGGGTAAAAGCAGGTGAGATTATTTATGATATGCCGCAGGGCATTGGTTTTCTCATGGACAGTTTATTAAACAGATCTCAGCTTGAGAATAGGGCAGAACTTTACAGGTCTATGCATGTTCCTGTAACAAAAGACGGCATTCTTCCTTTTTTTAGTTTGGTAGTTCGTGAAAAAGGAAGAATTGAAATAGGATCCATGTCATGTGGTAGTTGCCATAACCGAGTGATGTCCGATGGCACTGTATTGAAAGGAGGACAGGGAAATTTTCCTTTTGATGATTTATTTGGAGGGGGGCTAAAAGCGCAGGTTGAAAGAATGAAGTTTCCGGATAGTGTTGCCAATATAATGGTGAGCCGCTCTTTCCGTGGATTATTTGGCGCCCCCTGGATAAAACATGAAAGCCAGGAGTATATTAAAAAACCAAATGCAAAACATGCTACTGATGTTTTAATGGCAACAGTGCCGGGTGTTATGCACCGGCATAGCAGCATATTGGGATCGCCTACGGCTATTCCTGATTTATTTAATTTAAAAGAAAGAAAATATCTTGACCGCACCGGTTTGTTATTGCACCGTGATATTGGCGATGTGATGCGTTATGCAGTATTGAACCAAGAAATGGATTTCACCAATTCTTATGGCGGCTTTAAACCAGATGGTTCGCCTGATAGTATCATTATAAAACGATATACCCGTTTCTCCGATGAGCAGGCTTATGCGCTGGCAAAATATTTATATTCATTAAAACCAATGCCTAATCCTGAAAAAGTATCACCAGCATTGATAGCAAGAGGAAAAGAAATATTTATAGAAGAAGCCTGTGTGGATTGCCATACACCACCGCTTTACTCCAGCAATAAACTTACACTGGCTGATGGCTATAACCCAACCAAAGAAGAAATGGAAAAATATGATGTAATAGATTTTAGCGTAAGAACCGATCCGGGGCTTGCACTATACAGCCGCCGCGGTACGGGTTTTTATAAAATACCTTCTTTGATTGGAGTCTGGAACAGATCTGCATTGATGCATAGTGGTTATATAACCAGTCTTGAAGAAATGTTTAATCCTGCAAGACAGCAGGATGATTTTATAC
Source organism: Bacteroidota bacterium (assembly GCA_031413675.1). GTDB lineage: Bacteria > Bacteroidota > Bacteroidia > Chitinophagales > Chitinophagaceae > VBAR01. The sequence goes on along the minus strand of JANOFP010000276.1, from coordinate 3,293 downwards.
CATCCGGATTTAACCCGAATGTAGATAAGCCTTTTGCTGTAAAAGGACACAGTTTCGGATTGGGATTAAATGCAGAAGATAAAAAAGCATTGATTGCATTTTTGAAAACATTATAAACAGAATTAGAATTTATGGAAGTACATGCACACACTCATACAGCCCGGAAAAAATGGACCCATTATTTCTGGGAGTTTTTAATGTTATTCCTTGCTGTGTTCTGCGGATTTTTGGCAGAGAATCAGCGGGAGCATTACATCGAGCACAGCCGGGAGAAGCAATTTGTACGATCTTATTATGAAGATTTGAAAACTGATATCGGGCACCTGGATAGTTTACTAAAAGGACGGAAGGGTAGAAAAAAAATGATCGACTCACTGACTGTTATGCTTGATACACCTGATCCTGATGTGTATGGGAAAAAAATTTATTTCAATGCCCGGCCACTTACAGTCGCACTTGTTTTTTTTAACAACGACCGGACCATTCAGCAATTAAAAAATGGGGGAAATTTAAGATTGATCAGAAAGCAGGAAGTTTCTAACGCCATTATGGGCTATGATCAGCAAGTTAGATGGATTCAGTTTGTAGTAGCAAGAGAAGAGCAGATACTACATGAATATATAAAGCTTATAGAAGAAGTATTTGATGCAAGAGAGTTTAATAAAATGGCCACTGGTATTTTTGGTTTTAAAATGCCTGAAGGGAACCCCCGCTTATTAAAAAAAGATAAACAGACAATTCAGCGGGTTATCAATAAACTTCATTTTCTCCAATCAGTAAATTCATATTTATTAATGGTGTATGGAGAACTATTTGAAAAAGCGAAATCAACAAAACAGATCATCGAGAGTGGTTACTCAATAAACTAAATTATTATGGAAGTACATGCACACACTCATACTGCAAGAAAAAAATGGACACATTATTTCTGGGAGTTTTTTATGCTGTTCCTGGCAGTAACGCTTGGTTTTCTTGTTGAAAATCAAAGAGAACATTATATAGAAAATCACAGGGCTAAGATATTGGCAATTTCTCTTTATAACGATTTGAGGAATGACACTGCAGATTTGAATCGAATCCTAAAGTGGCAAACAAATAAGCTCAATCATATTGACAGCTTGCTGGAAATATTTCAAAAAAGACTAACGCGGAATGATACATCGTTTTCTGTTCACCTCGCTACGATGGCTTTTGTAAACAGGTTTTACCAGAATAGGGGAACTTATGAGCAACTGAAAAATTCCGGTTCACTGCGCTATTTCAATCAATCTTTGGTCAATAGCCTTCAAAAATTTGAAAACATCTTGTCAGAAATAAGATTGCGGGAAGAAGCCGAATCGTATAAATTGGAACAAAGGATAATTCCTCTTGTCCAGGAAACTATTAATTATGATTTTTTATACGCTTTACTTAACAATAACACATTGCCTCGCCTTGTGTATGTTAGTTTAGTTGAGCCCGGAAAAGAAAATCTTCTTAGAAACCAAGCAATAGAAATTAAATTGATTGGTAGCAGACGCTCTACTTTGTATAACCAATTGCAAGATCTTGCAATTGAAATTTTGGTACAGCTTAAAAAGGAATACAACATAAAATAATTACTATTTATGGAAGTACATGCACACACCCATACCCAAAGAAAAAAATGGACTCATTATTTCTGGGAGTTTTTAATGTTATTTCTTGCTGTATTCTGCGGGTTCTTTGCCGAATATAAACTTGAACACACTATCGAGCACCAGCGGGAAAAAAGGTATATGAAATCAATGGTTGAAGACCTTAAGAAGGATTCTACTTTTTTAGCTTTAAGTATCGAGACGCTAATGCCCTATCATTTACAATGGCTGGATTCAACAGTAAATTTATTGCAGATGCCAGATATAAAAAGTAAAAGCAGGTTAATTTATCAGGCATTCATGGTTGCTACTGGATGGACTTACAATTTCCATCCCACGGAACGCACTTTATCTCAACTGCATAGTGCAGGATTTCATCTTATCAGGAATGCTAATGCAACATATATCATCAACCAACTGGAAACGCAATACAAAATATTAAATACTCAGACTAAATCGTTTTTAGAGAATTTACAAAATGATATTGACCTATCTGCATGGGTATTTGCAGACAGGGTTGTCACAGACCAAATCGCAACCACTGCATTTAAGAATTTTTCAGATGCTTCTGTTGAATTACAATTGTCAGACATACCCGAATCAGCAACGATTAATGTGGAAAATAAAGAAGGCATCAAATCATATGTTGAAAAGCTTAAGAAATACGGCTTCTATGTCCAATATGTTATGAAAGTGGAGCAGGTTATTTTATTGAGAGAAATAAGCAAAGCAATAAAAGTTTTAAAAAAAGAATATCATTTAAAGTAGATAATTATGGAAGTACATGCCCACTCACATACGCCCCGCAAAAAATGGACCCATTATTTCTGGGAGTTTTTAATGTTGTTCCTCGCTGTGTTCTGCGGGTTTCTGGCAGAGAATGAAAGGGAGCATTATATAGAAAAACACAGAGCAAAAGAATTTGCTAAATCCTTGATAGAGGATTTACAAGCCGACACACTAACCGTAAACTATACAATATTTGTATATGACAGTCTAAGCAGGAATATTGATACTTTTCGAAAACTGGTAAGAATGGAAGAAGTGAATAAAATTCCAGGGGGAAAACTCTATTATTATGGAGATGCGGCTATTAGTGGTTATAGGATGCCTTTCAATACTACAACTATTGAGCAGTTAAAAAGTTCAGGCAGCCTTAGATATTTTCCTGAAAAGCTTCGCACCTTGATTTCAAAGTATGATTTGCAAACTCAGTCTTTTAACTTACGGCAAAGCAACGAACCTATATTTAATATTGAAACTAATAAATATTTCGTAAAAATATTTGACAATAATGTTTTGGAGCAGCTATACAATATCCATTCTGCAGATTTGCTAAAGCAGTTTATTTCGGCGGACTTTGCTCTCTTAAATAACGACCCAAAACTTTTGAAAGAGTATGCCAATAATTGTTTTGGCAGGCGAAACAATTGGAAAACCAGAATTACTGGTAGTCTTATTCCGTTAAGACAACTTGCCGTAGAGTTAATGATTGCTTTAAAAGAAAAATATAACATTCGCTAATATGGAAGTACATGCACACTCACATACCGACAGAAAAAAATGGACACATTATTTCTGGGAATTCTTAATGTTGTTTCTCGCTGTATTCTGTGGTTTTTTGGCAGAGTATCAGTTGGAGCATAAGATTGAAAAAGACAGGGAGAAACAATATAT
>JANOFP010000275.1:0-21481 GCA_031413675.1 Bacteroidota bacterium | reverse complement strand
CCGCACTCGAAACGGAGGGAGATATGCAGAAAAAATCAGTAACGGAATCTGCAAATTTTTTTGAAGAACTTTTTAAACGATATAAAAGTAAAAATGTTTTTGTTTCAAAACTATCTGTTGTTACCTGGACGGGTATTCCTAAAAGAAATTTTCATTAAAGATGGTAATAACTCATGGATTGTACTGCTGAAGGAGTTTTTTCATTTAAATTAATATGTAAAGAATAGTGTTTATTTATATTCCCTTTATTTCATTTTAAAAAAATGATTCAGCGGCAAAAAGGTTAAGTTAATAAAACAACTCCGCCGCTATCCCATCCGCAAATAACTTCCCCTCTCTTGTTAGTTTCAAAAAATTATTTTCTTCTATCATTTTTCCTTCGTTAATATATTTTATACTCTTAACTACCAACTCTGAACTCTGAAATCTTCTTAAATCCAAACCTTCCATCGTCCGCAGCGAAGTCATTATATACTCATTCAATTTTTGGGTTTCAGTTAGTATTTCTTTTTCATAAGGAATAATTCCTTTCTGAATGGACTCAATATAAGTTTGATTATTTGAAATATTCCATTGCCGGCTTTCACCATCGTAAGAATGTGCCGAGGGCCCAATGCCAATATATTTTTTACCACTCCAATAGCTTGAATTGTGTTTGCTTCTCATGCCTTGTTTTGCAAAATTGGAAATTTCATAATGCTCATAGCCTGCTTTGTCAAGCCAATCCATCAATAAAAGAAAATGCCGAGCCTGTTTCTCCGGATCTATATCCTCTTTTTGTTTTTGCTTTATCAGTTTATCCAAGGGTGTTTTAGGTTCAACTGTTAATGCATAACAAGAAATATGAGGGATACCAAGATTTATAACCGTATCAACATTCTGTCTCCATTTTTCATCGGTTAGTAATGGTGTGCCATAAATCAGATCAACAGTTATATTATTAAAATATTTAACCGCTAACTGAAGACTACTGATTGCCTGACTGGCATTTTGTGCCCGGTTCATCCATTTCAAATCTTCTTCAAAAAAAGATTGGATGCCGATACTCAGACGGTTGATACCCGCATCTTTCCATCCCAATAATTTTTCTTCGGTTATATCATCAGGGTTTGTTTCGATGGTTATCTCTGCATCATCAGTAACGGAGAAAATTGATCGGCACCCATCAATCAACAATTTGCAATCTTCAATTTGCAATAGACTCGGCGTACCACCACCAAAATAAATTGTTTCAATTCTGTCGGAGTGCTCAGCTCCCCTCTCCGCAAGGAGAGGGGTTGGGGGTGAGGCGATTAATTCAATTTCATTCAATAAAGCCTCCACCATTTCGTTCTTATAAAGTAAAGAAGTAGCAAAATGAAAATTACAATAATTACAAGCCTGCCTGCAAAAGGGGATATGGATGTAGATACCTGACATTACTGAAAAGTTTGACAATTTAATTCCGGCAGGTAAACCTGCTTGCAAAACGGTATATGAATATAGACTCCTGACATTATAGAAAAGGGGAATAATTTATTTTCTTTTAAATATCTTTAATTGAATATTTTTATTGCACGATTATCCTAAGAATGACAAAAATAAGACTACTGATATCCTTTTCGCTTTTAGTTTTTGCTCAACTTAATTCAGCTGCTCAGAATAATTACCAGTTGAAAATAAATTGCATTGATAAAGAGGCAGATTTCATTTCGAAAACGTTAGCCCTTCAGCAAAACTTTATTTCCAAAATTACCTGCAAAGATTATACAGAGAAGCTACTCCCTTTACTACAAGGCAAAGGGTATGTTACCGCTTCAATTGACAGTCTTATTTTTGATACGGCTGTTGCAAATATGCAATTATATGTTGGCGAACTTTATAAATGGGAAATGCTGGATCTGAAAAAAATTGATCCCTCATTGCTTGCCGCTGTTGGGTTGAATGAAAAAGCATACTCAGGCACGTTAACAGATTTGGGGCTAATACAACAAACGCAGGAAAAATTTCTTACATATTTTGAAAACACCGGCTATCCTTTTGCCAGGGTATCATTTGATAGTATAAATCTTGTCAATGGAAGTATATCAGCTCAACTGAAAGTTGAAAAAGGGAGTTTGTATAAAATTGACAGCATTCGTGTGTTTGGCACCGAAAAAATATCTAATCTTTTCTTACAACGATATCTTGACTTACCGGACGGAAGTATTTATAACAAACAAAAACTAAAAAACATTTCAACAAAAATTCAACAGTTGGATTATATTGAAGAAGAGCAACCTTTTGATATTACTTATTTAGCTACAGGTGCTGTAGTAAATATTTATTTAAAAAATAAAAGACGAAACCGAATTAACGTTTTGATTGGGGTGCTTCCGAATAACAACCAACTTGCTTCGCAAAAAACATTGATAACGGGTGAAGCAGATATAAGTTTAAAAAACATACTGGGTGCTGGCGAAACAATTGGTTTAATATGGCAAACCATTCAACCAAAGTCGCCACGGTTGAATATTATTTATCGTCAACCTTATTTATTCAAATCGCCGGTTGGTCTCGATTTTAATTTTGATTTTTTAAAAAAGGATTCTTCTTTTCTTAATATTAAAGCCCAGATTGGCGCACAGTACGATATTTCTAAAACACAATCCGGAAAAATATTTATTCAGTTATTTCAAACCATACTTAGTGAGGGCGGGATAAATAAATCTTTATTGCTGCAAACCCGCCGGCTGCCAGATATTGCAGATGTAGGGTATAAGAATATTGGAATACAGTATGACTTGAATAAAACGGACTACCGCTTGAATCCAAGAAAAGGGATTGAGTTTTCATTAAACGCATCTGCCGGTACAAAGAAATTAAAGAAAAATAATACGGTTGCTGATTTTAAAGATCCATCTGACCCAACATTTGATTTTGAAAAATTATATGACACCGTTAAACTGCGAACCTACCAATTCAGGATACAATCAACACTTGCAAAATATTTACCCGTTGGCAGACAAAGTACCATCAAGACTTCGGTAAATGCCGGCGTGTTTCAAAGTGGCAATATTTTTCGTAACGAACTGTTTCAATTGGGTGGTTATAAAACATTGCGGGGTTTTGATGAAGAAAGCCAGTATCTCACTCAGTTTGCCTTTGCTACGATTGAGTATCGTCTATTTGTTTCTCAAAATTCTTACTTCAATGTTTTTACAGATGGTGGCTGGGGTAAAAATAAAACCAATATTACCAATCTTAACTACACTTATATAAGTACGGGTCTTGGTATTGCAATTGATGCTAAAGCTGGTGTGTTCAACATAGCTGCGGCAGTGGGCAAAAGAAATGATGACCCCGGATTTAATTTAAGAAAAGTAAAAATTCATATTGGGTTTATTAGTTATTTCTAACTCTGAACAATTAAGACGATTTTTTTGAAGGCAATTTAGTTAGCTGCTTTATTAATTATTTAATTAGGCTGCTATTTCACGTTCGTTTTAAATTTCAACCTTCTGGGAAAAAGCAATTCCAGAGTAAAAATGAGTAACAAGCTGATTGTAGTATATAATAATACCCGGACGATAAATTGAAGAAACGATCCGAACTGTAACCATTGCAAAAATGTAAGCCAGCCATGATGTAATAAAGTAAGTACAACTACATAGGTAATATAAGGCGCAGTATCCAACGACTTTAAAGAAGGCTCCCGGTAACTGAATTCCTGTACTTCCCGCGGTTTAAGAATATTGATAAGCAACGGTCTTGCATAAGCCACCAAAGCACAAGCTGCGGCATGAAAGCCGATTTGTCCGGTTAAATAATCGATGGTTAACCCGGTAAGAAACCCGATAATAAGCAACCACCATCTTGAAACTGAAAAAGGAAGCCAAAGTATAAAAACAAAATAGATGTAGGGCACTATCTCTTTATGCAGTGGGTTTATTTCAAACAAAACATAAACCTGCAACAGCATTAATAAAATGAAACGGATAATATTTGATAATAATGGGCTCAGGGTGTTTGTGATTTTAAAATTTTGCCTTCGAGTTTCTTTTTTGTATCTGCATCCAATTTTATTTGTTCATCCCGAAAAAGATTTTCTACCACATGTACATACTGAAGTTTATAAAAATCAGCAGCAGTTTTTAATTTAAGTACATAAAAATTTGATGAGTTGTCTTTTACAATTTCTGATACGGTTCCTATCATTCTGCCTGGCGGTACATCGAATGTATAAATACTTGTAAGGATGGTATCGCCTGTTATTACCGGTACACTTTTCGGAATACCAGTCAGCGTTACATAACGTGGGTCTTTTGCATTCCAGATTACCGTTCCAAATTCTTCTGTTCTTTTTAATTTTCCATTCAGCTTCATATCTGTATGCAGTAAACTCATAACAGCACTATAGTTTGCACTTACATTTACAACTCTTCCAACAAAGCTTCCATCTGCACTCAATACAATCATATTGTCTTTAATGCCCTGATTAGCTCCACGATCGATTTGAATTAAATTTTTATCGAACCGGACAGAATTATAAATAACCTTCGCATCACGGTAAATGTATTTTCTTAAGGGTGCAGAGGTGTCATATAAAACAGAATCTGTAACGAAGCTTGAACTGCTGTCTTTAATTATAAAATTTTCGTTAAGCAGGTTTAATAAAGAATCATTCATTTTATGCAGTCTTCGGTTTTCTTCACCCTGGCCGATAAAATCATTTGCTTTATCCATTTTAGAATTTATGAAACCCGTTATTTCATTTGTTTTACCCCCCAACACAGCCCGGTGAAATTTATTGAAACGGCTAATAATCAGCAATGCCGATGCCTGCAACACAATAAAAGTGATGAAAGTAAAATAACGGCGGATAAAGAGGAAGACGTTTCGCATTAAAGAAAGCTTTTAGCTGTTAGCATATAGCTATCAGCCTTCGCAATTTATTTTGGGGGTTGTTGCTAAAAGCTAATCGCTATTAGCCATCAGCTATTTTACCTCATTACAAACGGATACCTGTCATAATTTTTTAGTGCAATGCCCGTACCACGTACTACACTCTTTAATGGATCATCTGCTATATGTACAGGCAATTTTATTTTCTGACTCAATCTTTTATCCAATCCTCTTAATAAAGCACCACCTCCGGTTAAATATAAGCCTCTGCGATAAATATCTCCAGCCAGTTCAGGTGGGGTTTGCTCAAGTGCCTTCAAAATTGCTTCTTCTATTTTGAAAATACTTTTATCTAATGCTTCTGCAATTTCCTGGTAGCTTACCATAATTTGTTTGGGTATGCCGGTAACAAGGTCACGACCGTTTACGGGAATATCTTCGGGTGGCACTTCCAGATCTTTCATCGCTGCACCAATCTGAATTTTTATCTGTTCGGCTGTACGTTCTCCAATTAATAAGCTATGGTACCGGCGCAATGCTTCCATAATATCTGCCGTAAATTCATCTCCGGCAATTCTTATACTTTGATCGCAAACGATACCTGCGAGTGCAATAACCGTAATGCCCGTAGTACCACCGCCAATATCAATAATCATATTGCCAACGGGTTCTTCCACATCGATACCAATGCCCAGAGCAGCTGCCATTGGTTCGTGTATAAGATAAACTTCTTTTGCCCCGGCTTGCTCGGCACTATCACGAACAGCTCTTTTTTCAACTTCGGTAATTGAAGAAGGAATACATATCATCATCCGCCAGCTAGGCGGAAACCACGGCTTTTTGGGGTAAACCATTTTGATAAACTCCCGGATCATTAACTCAGCCGCATTGAAGTCGGCGATTACACCATCTTTCAGCGGTCGAACCGTTCGGATGCTTTCATGGGTTTTCTCATGCATCATCAAAGCCCTTTTACCTACTGCAAGTACAGTTTTAGGATTATTTCTGTCGAGAGCAACGATGCTGGGTTCATTAACCACTACTTCATCGTTATGTATGATAAGGGTATTGGCAGTACCCAGGTCTATTGCTATTTCTTGTGTAAACCAGTTAAAAAGTCCCATTAATGTTTGTTGGATTTAATGCCGCAAAGTTGATGTAATTAATTCGAATTATCAAAGTAAAAACCGAGCCAAAGAAAGATTTTTTTACGAATTAGTTTTTTTGTCTGAAAGCTTTAAGGAGTCTGAGGGTTAAAAAGTGAGCATCGGTTTTTTAAAACCGGTTGCTTCAAACATCCGGAGAATACTATCATCCTTTTATGTCCCGATGCTTCGGTACTCCGTTTATCATTTACAAAGGCGATTCAATATTGTAATTCCCCTAAGAAACTTAAGATATTTCAGGAGATGCTCAATACAAAGAACATTGGGTGGTACAAATGATACGAAGCAGCATTAAGAAAATCCTTTCAATTCTTTCTCTATGTTAAAAAGAAGTATTCAAGCCTAAAAAATAGTACAAGCGTTAAAGACCTATTGTTAATGAACAAATAAAATATTCAATATTCTATCCTGAATTTTGGGGTTAAAATTCAATAATCCAATTCCAACTCTCTAACTTCGTTTACTCAATCCCCGTACAGTCCAATATGCCAGTTTACAATCAGAACCGCAGCCGCATCATCAAGCTGTTATTTGCAGTTGCATTTTTTGTCATCATAGCACAATTATTTTATCTGCAGATCGTATCCGACTATCGTAGCCAGGCAGATGATCAGGCAATTCTTCGTAAAACAATTTATCCATCAAGAGGTATCATTTTTGACCGGAACAAAAAAGCAATTCTTGATAATGCGCTATCATTTGATTTAATTACTACTCCATCACAGTTAAAAGGGATTGACACATTCTTGTTTTGCCGTATTATGGATATTGATACAGCAACGTTCAGGAAAAAAATCCTGAACCTCATTATCAAAAATGGTTATGTAAGACCCGGAGTGTTTGAGGCATCCTTATCTAAAATAAAATTTGCCCGCTTACAGGAAAATCTTTTTCGTTTTAATAATGCATTTTATTTTCAGGAACGTCCAGTCCGCAGTTATCCTTATGAGGCGGCAGCAAATATATTTGGCTACCTGAGCGAAGTGGATAGTAATTTTTTGAAAAAACATCCCGATGAAGGTTATCAGCCGGGAGATTATACCGGGTTTACCGGGGTGGAACGAAGCTATGAAAAAGCATTAATGGGTGAGCGGGGAATACAGATTTATTTAAGAGATAAAAACAATAAAGTAGTTGGGGCATTTAATGAAGGCAAAGAAGATGTAGAAGCTGTAGCAGGAAGTAATCTTTATACAAGCCTGGATATAGAACTGCAGCAGTTGGGCGAAAAGTTGATGACGAACAAAGTGGGTTCTATTGTTGCAATCGATCCAAAAACAGGAGGCATTATTGCTATGGTGAGCAGCCCGACATATAATCCATCTTATTTAACAGGAAGTGAAAGAAGAAAACATTTTTCTGAATTGTATGTTGATCCAAAACTTCCGCTTGTGAATCGGGCAGTAAATGCAAGTTATTCGCCCGGTTCCACTTTCAAAACTTTGCAAGCATTGATTGCATTGCATGAAGGAGTAATTACTCCGGATTTTACAGTGTCATGTTCCGGGGCATTTTATGGTTGTGGTTCTGCTAAACCAATGGGATGTCTGGATATTGGAACTTTTGATTTGCTAAATGCTATTAGAATGTCTGATAATACGTATTTCGCAACTGCAATGCAACGGGTAATTAATAATCCTAAGTATCCAAGTGTTGACAGTAGCTTAAGAGCATGGGATAATTATATGTATGGTTTTGGACTCGGTCATAAATTAGGTGTAGATATTCCAACTGAAAGAAGAGGGAATATTCCTACACCGGAAGACTATGATAGAGCACATGGAAAAGGAAAATGGAATTACTGTAGTTTTCGTTCTGTAAGTATTGGCCAGGGCGAAGTGGATGTAACACCCATACAAGTTGCTAATGAGATGGCATATATAGCCAATAAAGGTTGGTACTATATCCCGCATATTGTAGATTCCATAGACGAAGGAGACAAATTCGGGTTGCTTAAAAAATTTAAAGAGCCACACCGGCCGATTGATATTTCTAAAGACATTTTTGAAATAGTGCATGAGGGAATGCAAAGAGTTGTTGACGGGGGAACAGGAGCAGGAGCAAGAGTTAACGGTATTGCAATATGTGGCAAAACCGGAACAGTGGAAAATTCTTCCAGAGGAATGAAACAACCCGATCACTCTTTCTTTTGTGGTTTTGCGCCAAGAGAAAATCCTAAAATTGCCATTATGTGTGTTGTGGAAAACAGTGGCAGGTTTGGAGGAACGTATGCTGCACCAATTGTAGGATTGATGATTGAAAAATATTTGAATGATACAATTGCTGCTAACAGAAAAGCTTTGGAAGAACGGATGACTGATTTGAATCTGATACCACCATTAATGCTTCAGAAATTGCGTCAAATGGATTCAATTAAAAGAGTAAAAGAAGAATTGAAAAATCTTAAAGACACCTTACAAGCTGAAATTGTGCCGGATGATGATGAATTGCAAAACGCAATTCAACCCAATAAAAATTCAGGAAATAAAGAGCCGGAGAAAAATACTAAACCAACAAGTCAGTTATTTATTGATACTTCAAGAAAAAAGAATCCTGTCACAAAAGACAGTTTGAAAAATTAAGAGTGACCCGCAATCAACCTACCATATCAAAAGGAATCGACTGGAGTCTTGTCTGGATTTATTTTATATTATCTGCTATCGGTATTATGGCAGTGTTTGCAGTTACTTATAAAGATGGTGATCCGGTTTTACAAAGTTTCTTAGGTTTTAAAACAGATTATAGTAAGCAGTTTTATTTTTTTGCTGTTTCATTTATGGTTGGTCTTTTTATATTACTCACCGACAGCAAATTTTTTACTGCTACAGCCAATATCTGGTATATAGTTGGTATTTTATTATTAATGCTGGTGTTTGCGATTGGCGTGGAAGTAGATGGCACCAAATCAATTATTCGGGTTGGTTCTATACAATTTCAACCTGCCGAGTTTTGTAAGATAAGCGTTGCACTGGCCCTTGCAAAATTTTTATCAAGGCCGGAAACAGATTTCGGTCAGCGTAAATCACAAATTATTGCAGCTGCTATCGCATTATTTCCTGCAGCTATTTCAATTGCTCAGCATGAAACAGGGTTAGCATTAGTTTATTTCTCATTCTTCTTAGTCATGTATCGTGAAGGGTTACCATCCGGAATTATTTTAATTGGCTTCGGTGTTGTCATTTTATTTATTGCTGCTATACTTGTTGATCCAAATACATTAGCTATCCTGCTTACGCTTATTGCTGTATCAGCAATTTATTTTTTTCGCAGACAAATAAAAAGAAAAAGAGAGTTACTTGTTAAAATTATTTTCATCTGGATTATATGTGTCGGTATTCAACGATTTGCTGTTCCATTTGTTTTTTCAACCGTTTTACAAAAACACCAGGTGGAAAGAATTTTTGATTTATTTGGAATCGATAACCCATACCAGAAGAATGATGGCACACTTGTAAAAACAAAAAAGCAAAAAGAAAGTGGTAGCCAATACAATGTCCGTCAGTCAAAAATTGCAATTGGTTCGGGAAGAATAACCGGGAAAGGATTATTAAAAGGAACTCAAACCCGCTATGGTTTTGTGCCGGCTCAACGTACCGATTTTATTTTTGATACGATCGGCGAAGGATTTGGATTCATCGGATCTGTTGTTGTACTTGGCATTTTTTTAATTATGCTTTTTAGAATTGTTACAATGGCCGAGCGGCAACGAAGTACATTCAGCCGGTGTTATGCATACGGCGTTGGTGCTGTTTTCTTTTTTCACATTGTAATAAATGTAGCGATGGCAGTTGGGCTTGCACCAGTTATTGGAATCCCCCTTCCGTTTATGAGTTACGGTGGCACCTCTCTTCTTACGAATGCAATTTTACTTTTCATTTTAATTCGATTAGATGCTGACAGGCAGATGGTGCTCAGGTAGGGAATTTGTAATTGGTAATTTGGAATTTGGCCACAAGACACAAAGGAAAATTGGTTAATCATCTAATCGGTTATTTTTACAAATTCCTAATAACAAATTCTCAATTACTTCATGATTATAAAACCACTAAGCGAAGGCAGTTTTACAATTGATAAATCAAAAATATTTGTTCCGTTTGAAAACGAGAAACATGAATTGAATCAAAGACCAGTTGGTAGTTTGTTGGTAGAAGTTCAGCCATTTGTTATCATTACAGAAAAAGATGTTTTGTTATTAGATACAGGATTGGGATTTACAAATAAAAATGGCACTCTTCAAATCCATCAAAATCTTATAAATGCAGGCGTCGACCCAAAAACAATTACTAAAGTGTTAATGACACATCTTCATAAAGACCATGCAGGGGGTGTAAGTAAAGAAGATAAAGTATTGGGCCATTCATTCCTCAGTTTCCCAAACGCCACTTATTTTATTCAGAAAAAAGAAATAGATTTTGCCTTTGAAAAAGGATTTCCTTCCTTTATTACTGAAGAACTGGTTGCATTGCGTGATGCATCCAATGTCGTTTTATTAAGCGATGATACCGGAGTAATTGATAATTATATTCACTATCAAATTACCGGAGCTCATTCTCCTTTTCACCAGGTATTTTGGATAAAAGAAAACGAGGAAACTATTTTCTTTGGTGGCGATGATGCTCCACAACTACAACAAATGAAACACCGTTTTATTGCGAAGTATGATTTTGATGGAAAGAAAGCAATGGAATTCAGGCGGGCATGGAAAGAAAAAGGTGAAAAAGAAAAATGGACATTCCTTTTTTATCACGACGTGAAGAACCCAGTTTTCAAATTTCAAATTTGAAATTTCACAATTTGAAATAAAAAAGGCCAGCATTTTTAAAGAGCTGGCCGTTGCTAACCTATGAAAAACACCTATTTTAAAACCGTTTATTCAAGTTGAAGTTTACCTGTTCTTGCTGGTCTTCGATTGTCTATTTGTCTTTTTTCTAAAGTCTCTTTTACTTTTATTTCAAACTCCCGCTGGTATTCATAAATTTTATTAGCTCTTTGTTCATCCACTACCTGTCTGAACTCACTACGATATTTTATTCTTAATTCTGCAATCTTTAATTGTAGCATCGGACGGTCTGTTTTAAAATCATGGTGTGTTCTTCTCAGGTCAACTACATATCTTAAAAAAATGGGTGCAAATCTTTCTGATTCTGATTTATTCAAACTCAGCCTTTTTTGAATATACTCTCTCATCTTGACTTGTAATCTTCCCAATTTCTCATTCTGATTGTCATCATCCTGGGCAGAAGAAGAAAAACAGGTAACAAAAAATAAAATTAATATGTATAAATACTTTTTCATTGTTAATTCAAAATTGATTCCGTTGATTCAGGTTGCGGGTCAGCTATTTCTTCTACAAACTGATTTAATTCTTCATCGGGAATATCTTTCAGTAAATCATTTAACTCAATATCCGATTTCTTTTCTATCGCTGCTACATCTGTAGATGTGTTTTGAATAAAATCGTTTAATTCCTCATTGCTTGATTTATTAATTTCTCTTGTGGCTTTCTTTTCAATCTTAGCAATTGGGTCACCCGTATAATTTTTTATTACCGATATACCAACCATTGAAATTAATCCAATCAGCATTGCAGCAACAGCATAACGCAACCATTTGCGATTTACCATTGACACAACTTTTGTTTTTTCCACTACCGGTGCAGAAAGATTTTCAAAATACCCCTGCGGAATTGTATAGGGGTTTTCTTTTTTCAAACTTTGTAGCAGGGGTGATAAACTTTCTAATTCTTCATCTGTTGTTTGTCCAAAGGACTCCTTGTGGAGATAATCTGCACTGGTGCGAACCACATTCATTATTCTTTCTTCCAAGCCATCAAAATACCCTACGGGAGTTTTAAAAGGATTTTCTTTCGATAAATTATTTAGATAGGATGATAAGATATTCAACTCATCTTTAGCATCAGTGGCTTCCAATGATTTGATGCGGACAAAAACCTGCGAAGCAAATCCTTCAAAATATCCAACAGGTACGGTATAGATATTTTCAAAGGGGGCGGCGGATAGATTGCTTCCCAGTTCTTTTAATTCATTTAATATGTCGTTTCTGTTTGTCATTTTCTTCTGCCTCTTTAGCTTTCTGTTCCAGGGCGACTTTTATGAGACGATTAAATTTTCACAAAGTTTAATGATTCAGCATATAATCCTCAACTTTTTTTACGGCATGATGGTAACTGGCTTTCAATGCTCCTTCACTGGTTCCCAACACTCTACTCATCTGTTCGTATGGCATTTCATCATAATACCTCAATTGAAAAACTACCCGTTGCTTTTCAGGCAATTGCTGAATGGCAATCTGAAGCTTCCATTCCATTTTAGTATGGTCAAAATGCTGGTCGGCTTTTACTTTATTACTCAGCCCGGAATCTTCATCACTTAAGCTAACCGAAGTCCTCTTTTTATGCTGTTCAATAAAAGTCAAACTTTCATTGGTTGCTATTCGGTATAACCAGGTGTATAGCTGACTATCTTCTCTGAAATTTTCCAACCCTTTCCAAACTCTGATAAAAACATTTTGCAACACATCATTTGCATCATCATGATCTACTACCATACGCCGCACATGCCAGTAAAGTTTCTCTTGATATTTTTTAATGATAGTCGTATAAGCCCGTTCTTTAGAAACAGGGTTACGGAATTGTATCAACAGGTCATTGTCTGCAGTGGCTGTTAAATTCATCTGGTATCAGGGCTTTGATGCGGTTTGAATATTGGTGATGCAATTAGTTTAATTGTAGAGCTTCAGTAAAAGTAAATAATTTTTTTTGTGTTACCAGCTTTAGTAATTCTCCTCATCTTCCCTTGCGTCGCACTCTTGTACGCCTTCTTCACTATTCAACAAATAAAAAAACCATCTGCAGCAGGATGGTTTTTTATCATTCAAATCATTTCAATCATATTAATCAATGGTTTTTTCTTCCCATCACTTTCTCTGCTGCCGCTGTAATATCAGAAATATCCAATCCATATTTTTTTAATAATTGTGCTGGTGTTCCACTTTCACCAAATGTATCTTTTGTGCCAACATATTCAATTGGAATCGGAAAATTTTTAGCAGCAACCTGTGCAATGGCATCACCCAATCCGCCAATGATATTATGTTCTTCGGCAGTTACTGCACATTTTGTTTTCTTTATAGAAGCGATTACAGCTTCTTCATCCAGTGGTTTAATGGTATGAATATTTATTACTTCTACACTTATCCCTTTCTCTTGCAAAATTGCGCCTGCTTGTATTGCATTCCATACTAAATGACCGCAAGCAAAAATTGTTACATCAGTTCCTTCGCTGAACTGTTGCGCTTTACCAATTTTAAAATCTTCTTCTTTAGTAAATATGGGCCATACCGGTCTGCCAAACCTTAAGTAAACCGGGCCTTCGTATTCTGCAACAGCCATCGTTGCAGCTTTTGTTTGTGCATAATCGCATGGCACTATCACGGTCATACCGGGAAGCATTTTCATTAAACCGATATCTTCAAGAATTTGATGTGTTGCGCCATCTTCACCTAATGTAACGCCTGCATGTGATGCACATATTTTTACATTCTTGCCACTGTATGCCACACTTTGCCGAATCTGATCATACACTCTGCCGGTAGAAAAATTTGCAAACGTAGTTGTGAACGGAATTTTTCCACCGATCGTAAGTCCGGCTGCAATGCCGATCATATTTGCTTCAGCAATTCCACACTGTATAAAACGATCGGGAAATTCTTTTATAAACTGATTTAGTTTTAATGAACCTGCAAGATCTGCAGTGAGTGCAATGACATTTTGATTTTTCCGTGCAGCTTCAACTATACCATCTCCAAATCCGCTACGTGTATCTTTATTTCCGGTCGACTGAATATCTTTAAGCATATAAAATTATTAGGATGCGCAAATGTAAGGGATAGGAGTGAATGGTGAATAGTGAATAGGCAATGGGGAAAAATCAATTTAACTCTCCAGGAATATTGCCAAAAATTGTCTGGTCTGCTTTCAGCCTTTGCTCCCAGGCCCATGCAGTTTTCATCATATCATCAAGCGAGTATTCCGGATCCCATCCCAATAATTTTTTTGCCAAATCATTGTTTGCATAGATAGCAACGATATCACCGGGTCGGCGGGCACCTATTTTATAGTTCAGTTTTACACCGGTTACTTTTTCAAATGCTAAAATAGATTCAAGCACAGTTACTCCATTGCCAGAGCCTAAATTAAACACTTCGCATAATCCTGCATTTTTTTCTGCTTCTAAATACTGCATTGCTAATGTGTGTGCATTTGCAAGATCGCATACATGAATAAAATCTCTTAAGCAACTTCCATCTCTGGTTGGATAATCATTTCCATTCACAATCATTTCTGGTAAAATACCTACAGCTGTTTGTGTAATGGCCGGCACAAGATTTTGTGGTTTCCCAATTGGCATTTCACCAATAAAAGCCGAGGGATGTGCACCAACCGGGTTGAAATATCTTAATAAAATACAATTGGTGCCACTGCTTTTTGCAAATTCATTTACAATCTGCTCACCCATTTGTTTGGTATATCCATAAGGCGATGCAGCAGGTTTTGGAATGGTTTTTTCTGTAACAGGAATTTCATCGGGATTGCCATACACGGTACAAGACGACGAAAAAACAAAATACGGCACTTTAAATTCTTCAACACATTTTAATAAACTAATCAACGAATTAAGGTTGTTATCAAAATACAGCAATGGATTCTCTACAGATTCGCCAACAGATTTGTAAGCAGCAAAGTGAATAACACCCACAATGTCTTCATTCTCCAAAAAGATAGCTGCTGTATCATCATAACTGCAAAGATCAACTTTGTAGTTTTTAATTTTTGCACCAGTTATTCTTTCTACGCCGGTTAGCATTAATGGATTGGATCGGGAGTTATTATCAATCGAGATAACTTCATATCCATTTTCAATAAGGTCAACAATTGTATGTGAGCCGATATAACCACAGCCACCCGTAACTAATATTTTTCTCATATAAATTAAAAAGTCCCGACAAAGGTCAGGATTTTTAAGTTATAAATTATATCTACTGTTTTCAAACAAATGTTTTACTAAATGATAAATTCCTGGAGTCGTCCATTTTTTTCTATTGGATGTTTATTTTATATTGGCTTTGAGTAGGAGTACTAAAATAACCAATCAGGGGTGGTATAAATTATTTTGAAAACGAATCAGAAAAAACTAACCCTTATTTCAAAATAACTTTTACGGTTGATGTTGAGGAATTATCTGCCGGGTTATCTCCTTGCAAAGTACCAGGGTCTGTACCGGGATAAACTCCATTTGAAAAATTTAATTGACCAGCAAGAGTGGATGAGCCGCCAATTTTCATTCCACGGATTGCTATTAAAATAGTACGGGCATCACCTGCTGCAATTATATCTTTACCGTTTGATAAACTGAATGAAGATCCGTTATTGTTTAATATTACCCATCCGGTTGGCAGCACATGCCCGGTGCTATCAATGCTGACTATTTCCGACGGAACACTGATTTGCGGACGTAATTTATAAACACCAATATTACTTGTCGGATCAGTGTTGTTGATTGTAATTTCTAAAAAAATAGTTTTTCCTTTTATAACTATGCCTGAGTTTTGAGTCAGGATGTTCAACATTGCATTTTGCGATTCAGCTTTTTTAATTGAAAAAAAGCAAATAATAATCAGTAATGTTACTTTATGTAATTTCATATTTAAAAATTATTTTACAGTTAAGAATCTGTCTAAAATCTTTTTCTTTTCAGAAAATTGATGCGAAAAATAAACCAAGGGAAGTTATTAATGTGCTCAGGTTTCATTCTTAATTATTATTTAATATTAGATGAGCTTTAAATCGTAATAACTATTTTCTGATATTTTTTTAATTATAATGTTTTTAATCAATAGGTGTTGTTAATTGAACTTACTCATCAATACTCAGAAATTAACGAATTTAAAAGAGATAATATTGAGTTAACAATTTAGTGACAGTTCTGCTATTATATTCGGCTTTCCATTACAAAACTGAAGTAAATGAGAAAGCTATATATCCTGGGAACATTCCTTATTCTTTCAACTACCCTATTTGCACAAACAGGAAAAATCAGTGGTAAAATAATTGACCTTTCTTCCGGGCAAGTATTAGCAAGTGCAACAATTACACTTATTGAAAAATCACAGACTCAGCCCGCAGATCAGAATGGTGGTTTTACTTTTGCAAGGCTTGCAGCAGGTAAATATTCTCTCAGGTGCAGTTATGCAGGATATAAAGAAAAAATTATTGAGGACATAGAAGTTAAGGATAATGACAATACTTCAATTACAATCTCACTGGAACAGCAGAAATTGGGGGAAGTAGTAATTGCTTCTGTGAGAGTCAAAGCTGCAGGAGAAAATGTATCTTCATTATTAATAGCACAAAAAAATAATTCAAGTGTAAGTGATGGAATCAGTGCGGAAACAATTAAAAGAACACCAGACAGAACCACCGGTGATGTATTAAAAAGAGTAAGCGGTGCCAGTATTCAGGATGACCGCTTTGCAATTATCAGGGGATTGAATGACAGATATAATGCTGCATTTATTAATGGTGCTCCGTTGCCCAGTACCGAAAGTGACAGAAAGGCTTTTGCATTCGATATAATTCCATCCGCAATTCTGGATAATCTTATTATTTATAAAACTGCCACTCCCGATAAAAGCGGAGATTTTGCTGGGGGCATAATTGATATAACTACAAAGTCAACCTCACCCAAGAATTTTACTTCAATAAGTTTTGGCACATCCTTTAATTCATTACTTACAGGAAATGCACGTTTTTTTTCTGAGAATAAAGGAAAAAAAGATTGGATTGGCATTGATGATGGCACTCGGGCAATACCATCCGAATTACCTGTTTCATTAAATGGACTTTCAACTGCACAAAAAGCGGAGGCTGCAAAACAATTTTCAAATTACAAATGGGGAATACAAAAACGGATAACACAACCGAATTACAACTTACAGTTGTCAAAAGGGTTTAGTATTCAACGAAAACAAAAAGAATTGATCGGGGCTCTTCTGTCCTTTAATTATACAAGAAATTTCACTTTTAATCCGGGACAGCGGGGAACCTATGATTATGATTCTGATCCAAATAGTCCGCTCCAACAAAGAAATAACTATAGTGATTCAACATACAATGAAGAAGTGGTGTTGGCTGCATTAGCCAATATTTCTGTTAAAGTGAATAACAGAAACTCTTTCAGCTGGAAAAACAATTTCAGCATTAATACAGATAACAAATTAATTAAGCGTTTGGGTCCTCCGGATTTTACTACCGATCCGATTTTTTTTACTAATGACAGAGTTAGATGGTTTACTTCAAACCAGATATTCTCAAGTCAGCTTAGTGGCGATCATCTTGTGGGATCAAAGAAAACAAAAATCAACTGGTTAGGCTCATACAGCAAAGTAATAAGAGAGATACCGAATCTTTCCCGCACATCTTATCTTGGTACACCGCCAAGCTTTTCAGCATTTTTTCCAACCGGACAACCTAACCCCATTGTTGGTTCAGGAACTATGCTCTTTACGAGATCAGATGAGAATATTAAAAGCTTGAAAGCAGAAATAACACAACCCTATACATTAATGAAGAATACTCAAAACAGCATTAAAATTGGAGGGGGATATCAAACCAGAAGCAGAGATTTTACAACCAGGTTATTAGGCTTTGCGCCTTATAATAGTAATGGACTGACATTTGATAACTCTTTATTGAATCTTCCGGAGGATCAGATTTTTTTGCCCGCTCATTTAGGAAAAATGAAAAATGGTATGGGAGGGTTTTTGCTGGAAGAGGGATTCATTGCAAATTCGAATTATAAAGCATCATCAGATTTGGCTCATGGATATCTAATGAGTGACCAGCGATTCTTTAAAAAATTCAGACTTATATATGGAGTGAGGGTTGAGAGATTTAATCAAAAACTGAATACGGTAAATGTTGGACCCGGAGCTGCTCCAAAAATCAGTATCGATACGAAAGTCACAGACGTTCTGCCATCAGTAAACTTTGTTTATGCACTTACGAATAAAATGAATGTACGGTTATCCTATTCTCAAACAATAAACAGACCTGAATTCAGGGAACTTGCACCTTATCTCTTTTTTGATTATGTAGGACAATATAGTATTGAAGGTGATACAAGTTTACAAAGAGCGGAAATCAAGAATTATGATTTCCGGTATGAATTTTTCCCGGGAAAAGCACAGTTATTTTCTGTATCAGTATTCTATAAGGAGTTTAAAAAACCAATTGAGATTATTTTTATTCCCGGTACTACTAACCAGGCTGCATATGCCAATGCTACATCAGGAAAAGTTTATGGTGTAGAAGCAGAGTTCAGGACTCTTCTTTCAACTTTAATTGGTATAAAAAATGAAAGTTCATTTTTAACGAAGTTTACTTTATCCGCAAATGCAGCATTGATGGAGTCATCTGTAAAATTGGGTACAGTTGGTCTTTTTGATTTATCAAGATTTGATGCAGATCGTTTCCTGCAGGGTCAATCGCCTTATCTTATTAATGGTAGCCTCGGATATAATGATGATAAAGCCGGGGTGTCAGTGACTTTTTCAGCCAACAGGGTAGGCGACCGGCTTTTTATTGCAGGCATCAAAGATGAAACGGCTGATATTTATGAAAAGGCAAGAACTGTTTTGGATTTTCAACTGACAAAATCATTTATGAAAAATGCATTGGAGATTAAATTTAATGCACGGGATATTCTGGCACAGGATATTAGTTTTTATTCTGATTTTGATTTGAGCAAATCTTTTACAATGAGAGATAAATTCTTTTCTACTTATAAAGCTCCGAAAGTTTTTAGTGTGAGTTTAACTTGTAAATTCTAAAAACAGCAGGATTCCATTTTAAAAGAAACTTAGTTTTCTTTGAGCTGTAAATTTCATTTAGAAGTAATTTCTTTTAGAATCTTATTTAACTTCTCTCTTCTCTCACTCATCACATTTTATTTACTACAAAAGAATTACTGATATGTAGAATGCCCGCATTTTTTTAAAAAATTTTTAGCTGTATGTGTTTTTTATCAGTCGCATAAAAATTTTATTGGACAAGTTATCGCTGCTTCATTAAAAGTGGTATTGATTTTTTTCTATACTAAGTGTTAACAAATTATATCTGCATAATAAATTTAATGTTTCTTAAAAAAATACTTGGTAACAATTTGGTTACGATTTTGTAACGATAAGCAATAGTGAACAATACTACATTTGTGGTCGAATTATACAAGAAGAAAATTATTTTGTTTAATTTTTTTATTTCAAAAATCCTTCCATCCAATTCCTGTTATAAATCAATTTTCAATCAAAGAATTTAATTGGAGATAATTGAACTGCATGCAGTGATGCTATGCTTATTAAATTCTTATGCTCTTAAATCAACAGAAAAGTATAGTAGTAAAAGAGTAGGTTAAAATTTATTAATATCAAATTACGAATTTGATAATTGACTGTTAACGGAGAGTTTAAACATGCTGTTTAGGTTTGATAGCTGAAATAAGAATCAATAGAAGTTCAGGGCCAGATGATTTTTAATTCACGTTTTTCGATACACCAGGCGCTATTATTTTTTTATTATGACCAAAACACTGCTTCATCATCTTCGCAATTATTTCTCCCGTACAATAGATTTATCTATTATAAAATGTAGCAAGACTCATTATTTTTTTATTAGTACAAAGTTCAACAGCAAAGTTGATGTTTCAGGTATTTCGAAAACAGAGATAACAGGTTTCAACCAATCACAATTCATAAAAACAAATTCATCATATATATAAAAATTACAATCAGTAACAATTGCAAAAAGAAAACAAACAACAACTAAAACACTAATTAATTATCAAAAAAAATTTAACAATGAAAAAGAATTTATTAACTATTGTATCATTATTGTTTACAGCAATAGTGGTTAATGCACAAGATGTGACATCTTATCGTGGAGCTTTTGCTCCGGCACCTGTTCGCCAGTGGACAGAAGACTGGACTAACTGGGATCCTAAGAATACGACCTATCCGACAAGTAATGTAACTATAACCGGTACAATTACTGGAAACACTACCTGGACGGCTAACAACGTATACCAATTACAAGGTGTTGTTTATGTAGATAGCCTGGCAACACTTACAATTGAACCCGGAACTATAATTCGGGCAGATACTACAACCATTCCCAGAAATTCATCACTGATTGTACAAAGAGGTGGTAAATTAATTGCTGAGGGTACTCAATGCAAGCCTATTGTATTTACTTCAAACTTTGCTATTGGTAGCAGAGCCCCGGGTACCTGGGGTGGTATTATTATTCTGGGAAAAGCCAGGCATAATCTTGGTCAGAATAACCTGATTGAAGGGTTATCTTCTGCTGAAGCTCGCAACTACCATGGCGGTAACGATGACGATGATAATTCAGGGATATTAAAATATGTTCGTATTGAATTTGGTGGTTATATTTTTTCTGCCAATAATGAAATCAATGGTTTGACCATGGGTTCAGTAGGAAGAGGTACAACGATTGATTATGTGCAGACTTCATTTATAAATGACGATGCATTTGAGTGGTTTGGTGGTACAGTTAATTGCAAACATTTAGTTTCTTTCAAGAACGTTGATGATGATTTGGATACTGATAATGGTTACAGTGGCATAGTTCAGTATGCTTTGACTATCCGGGATCCGGCCCTCTCTGATGTTTCTAATTCTTCAGGCTTTGAATCTGATAATGACAACCCTGGTACCAACCAGGCACGTTTGCCAAAAACAAGCGTTAAATTTTACAATGTAACACAGATCGGTGCTTTCAGATGTGGCAGCAATGCAGGACCTGGTATCGTACCAACATCGTTTTTGCATAGAAGAGGTGGTCGTTTAAGAAGAAATACCGACATCAAAATTGTCAATAGTATTTTGATGAATAACTGGAGAGGAGTGTTTATTGATGGAGCACTGGCTCTTGCCAATGTTGATCAGGATTCACTGGTATTCAGAAATAATATTATTGCAGGAGATTTTACTACAACATGGACTGGTACTACATATAATGGAACTAAATCTTTGTTAGCCGAAGATTCAGCTACACGGTCAAAACTGCTTAATCCACTTTATGCTATCGATTCAATAAATACCTGTGCTTTGTTATTGGACGCATGGAATGCAAATCCAGCACTTGCCGATTTCCGTCCAAATATCGCTGGTCCAGGCTCAATAGTTACTGATGCAGCTGGTTTGAATTTGGGTGCTGACCTTGCTCCAATTTTCCAGATAGATGGTTCTTTGTTTACAGCAAGCCAATCATTGGATTTCCTGGTAGGCGTACTTGAAAATGGCGGCGGTGCTACAAATGGTATCATCACAGTTTCTATACCTAAGATTTCTGGTTG
>JANOFP010000274.1:0-5463 GCA_031413675.1 Bacteroidota bacterium | reverse complement strand
CAAATCCTACCTGCACCCTGTTCGGAGGTATGTGTTTACCTCGGCAGTTTTTTTTCTGGTGTTCTTTTAATTGTACAATGTAAAAGAATCAGATATTGAAATTAAGACGCCGGCAACAATTGAAGTGCCGGGTACTAAAAGCGATTCAACTGATCGTATTAAAATTCCGAATGTTCCAGACTTAAAACCAACAGGGGATAGTTTGGGTACTTTGAAAATTGATACAACTAAAAAAAACAAAACAGATAAAGATGTATTTAATGTAAACTTTGGCAGGGCTGTTCAATATAAAACTATAAATGAGTACGATTCTGCTGAGCGTAGCATGCCGAAAAATAAAAGAGACAACTGGTTTGTACGATTACTTACTAAAAAATCAATTACAATTAATCAGCGTTACAAGGGTAAGGAAAATACTTTAATGGTTGATTTGTCAAATAAGTTTATTCATTCAGTTCCTTATATCTTGTTTGCATCGCTGCCCCTGTTTGCATTGTTTTTAAAATTACTTTATATCCGCAGAAAACAATTCTATTATGCCGACCATGGGGTGTTTCTTATTCATCTTTATATTTTTACTTTTCTTTTTATGCTGCTTTGGTTTTTGCTGGATAAACTGGAAAAAATTACGAATTGGAAGGGTATTGGTTGGGTACAAGCGTTACTTGTCCTGATTGGTTTATTTTACACATTAAAGGGGCTAAAAAATTTTTACGGGCAAGGTTGGGGTAAAACAATTCTTAAGTTTATACTCTTTAATGTATTTTGTTTGCTGGCAGCAGTAATACTGTTTGTTGTATTCGGCTTTTTTTCATTTTACCAGATATAATATTTGCACATGACTACCAACGCGGATTCTTTTTTAAGACTCGTAAAAATTATGGATGAATTGCGGGAGCAATGCCCGTGGGATCAAAAACAGACGATACATACCTTAAGGCACCTGACTATTGAAGAGTTGTATGAACTTACTGATGCAATAACAGAAAATGACTGGAAAGGAATAAAAGAAGAGTTGGGCGATGTAATGCTGCATCTTTTATTTTATGCAAAAATTGGTACAGAGCAAAATAAATTCACATTGGATGAGGTAATGAATGGTATCTGCGACAAATTAATTTCACGTCATCCCCATATTTATGCTGATACAAAAGTGAAGGATGAAGAAGATGTAAAAAGAAATTGGGAGAAACTAAAGTTAAAAGAAGGGAAAAAATCTGTACTAAGTGGAGTGCCCAAATCATTACCTGCAATGGTAAAAGCAATGCGGCTTCAGGAAAAAGCAAAGCAGGTAGGTTTTGAATGGGAAAATAAGGATCAGGTTTGGGAGAAAGTGGAAGAAGAGATTTCGGAGTTACAGTCGGCAATCATCAGTCTTCAGTCGGCAATCGGAAGTCAGCAACCGAATGATGGTAATCTGCAATCTGAAATCGTCAATCCGCAATCTGAATATGGCGACAGTACAATTGAGAAACGAAAACTTGAAATGGAAGACGAATTAGGGGATGTGTTTTTCTCTTTAATAAATTATGCACGGTATTTGCAGGTAGATGCGGAAAATGCACTGGAACGAACCAATAAAAAATTTATTCAGCGATTTTCTCAAATGGAAGAAGAAGCAACCAGGCAAAATAAAAATCTGTATACTATGAGTCTGGATGAAATGGATGCTATCTGGAATATCATCAAGTTACAAAAACCGAAGTGAAGAAAAATAGATTAAATAAGTTTTATTCCATCAATGGATTGTTGTATTCTGCAATTCTTTTTCTAACGCTGTCTTTTATTTTTAATACGTTATATACAGATCATACTTCTGTAAAACGGGAATCAGTTTTATTAGAGAAATATATAAAAAATCAGCAACAGCGATTTGATAAATTATTTGCCGATACGCAGCTTATACGAAAATTTGCATTTGGTAGTTACAGTCAAACAGAAATTAAAAGCCTGGTGAATGAACCCTTTGGTTTTTATTTGTACCAGGTTAAGCCCGGCGGATTAATTGAAACAAGATTATGGAACAATCAATACGTAGTACCAACGGAGCTGGATTTTAATAAAACACAAACTGAAAATTTTATTACACTTGCAAATGGTACCTATGTTCAGGTAAATAAAAAAATAGCAGTAAGTGGCGTATCAGGATATTTAGTTGGCTGTTTACTCATCCCGGTCAGTTCAAATTATTTTATAGAAACGGATTATCTGCCTCAGTCATTTTATTATAGTGAAGATGCGGGAAAGCGGATTGCGATAAGCGAAACTACAACGGATTTCCCCATTCATTCTTTATCAGGCAATACCCTTTTTTATCTTACACAAAAAGCTTCGGGTGCAGTTGCCTATAACAATTGGTTTACTTTAGTTCTTCGGTTTACCGGGTTATTTTTTCTCTTGTTATTTTTTCATTTTTTGTCAGAAAAAATCGCAACTAAGCATGGATTATGGAAAGGAATTGTAACGCTTTCTTTTTTAGTTATCCTATTACGATTGCTGCTTTACCTGGAGCCGGATATTTTTAATTTCCGGCAGTTTGAATTATTTAATCCTAGAATTTATGGCTCTTCGGGTTTGCAACGTTCATTGGGCGATTTATTATTAAATGCATTACTGCTTTGCTGGGTTTTGGTTTTTGCCTGGAGCAAAACAAAAAATGTCGAACCACTTATTACTATCAAATCGGATTTTCAGAAATGGCTATTTGCTTTTTTTGCATTGTTGATTTTAATTTTGTCTACATTTTTTCTTGCTTCGGTTATCAAGAGTATGGTAGCGGATTCTAAAATTTCATTTGACGTCACCAATTTTTTTAGTCTTGATATCTATTCTGTTATTGGATTAATTGTATTGGCAAGTTTATCGCTTGCCTATTATTATTTTACTCAGATTTTGTTCAGAATTTTATTTCAGGCATTCAGCAGCCAGGTTCTGGTTACCTACTTTGCAATCGCAGTTATAGGGCTTATTTATCTCACACTGAAATTTGGTAAGGCTTCCGTTTTATTTTACCTGCCTGTTTTGGGGTGGTTGCTGATTTATGCATTCATTGTCCAAAAACAACGGGAATTTCTTACACGATTCAAAATAAATATTGCCGGTATTTTGTTCTGGATTTTTGTATTTACTTTCTCCGTTTCACTAATCATTCTTTCCGAAAATAAAAAAGTAGAATGGGAGCGTAGAAAAATATATGCAGAACGATTGGCAACACAAACGGATCCTTCCAGCGAACGGATACTGAATATTGCGCTGCTGTATTTCGATGATGAATTTCTTACCGGAAATTTTTATCGGTTTATTAATGAAGAAAAAGGGAAAAAAATCCGGGATAGCATTTTAAATGAAAACTATCGCGGCTATCTGAATAAGTATGATACAAAACTGTATTTATTTGATGAAAAAGGAAAGCCACTTTTTAATAATGATGCATTAGATTTTGAAACGCTGAATAATATCTTCACCCAACAAGCTCAGGTTACAAAAAACACGGATCTGAAGTATTACGAAATATCATATGATCGTTTTAAGTATATAACCAAAAAAAATATCAAGGATGAGTCTGGAGAATATTTAGGTTCCTTATTTATTATTTCCGACCCAAAAAAATATAGCAGTGATGCATTGTTTCCGGAATTATTTAAGCAATACCGTAAAACAGATCCGGAGAGCTCACCGATTTATTCATCTGGAATTTATAATGCCAAAAAATTAGTTTCATCTTCTAATAATTATCAGTTTGCTACTTCATTATCTGATAGAGGAGTATCGGAAGCAGAATATGAAAGAAAGCGGAATGGCGACTTTGATGAACTCTGGTACAGCGCCGGAAATGAAAAAGTAGTTGTAATGGCACGTAAAAGGCAAACATGGATTGAAGCCATTTCATTATTCTCGTACCTGTTCTGCGCTTTTTTGTTTTTAGTATTGATTGTTCAGCTTATCTCATTTATACTAATAACAAAATTGCAATGGCAGAAAATCAAAGATAATCTACAGCTAAATATTGGTTCCCAAATTCAC
This sequence comes from Bacteroidota bacterium, assembly GCA_031413675.1. GTDB lineage: Bacteria > Bacteroidota > Bacteroidia > Chitinophagales > Chitinophagaceae > VBAR01. The sequence goes on along the minus strand of JANOFP010000274.1, from coordinate 1,440 downwards.
ACAACAGTAATTTTTGTAAGTCTCCTTTCATTTATTATTATTGGTATCGCCACTATTTCATTTTTCAAAGAAAGATATTTTAGGAATAATAATGATAAATTAAGCCGTACAATGCGGATAATGGTTAATGAAATGCAGAAGAAGCAATCAGACCAGGCCGTGTTTGACGACGTGATTAAGATTTATGACTCCATCGCATTGCACAAACTTCAGACCTTGATTGATGAAGTTTCAGATATTCACGATATTGATGTGAATGTATACGATTTGGAAGGTAACCTTCAGGTTTCAAGCGAAGCAATTGTTTATACGAAAGGCGTGTTAAGTAAAAAGATGCATCCACTTGCTTTTTTTGAATTAGATAAAATGCGGTTAGTTCATTTTGTACAGGAAGAAAAAGTTGGCGAGCTTACTTATCTCAGCATATATGCCCCTGTTCGGGATGAGCAAAAAAACGTGTATGCGTATTTGAATATTCCGTATTTCGCATTGCAACGGGAATTGAACCAGGACATTTCAAATTTTTTAGTTACCATTATCAACCTGAATGCATTTATTTTTCTTATTGCTGGCATTATTGCATTGTTCGTTACTAACCGAATTACAAATTCTTTTTCTGTTATCAGTGATAAAATGAAGGAGATAAGTCTTGCGGGTAAAAATGAAGAAATTGTTTGGAAACGCAGAGACGAAATTGGGGAATTGGTAAAAGAATATAATAAAATGGTGGCGAAATTAGGTGAGAGTGCAATAGCGTTGGCAAAAAGCGAACGGGAAGGGGCATGGCGTGAAATGGCAAGGCAGGTAGCCCATGAAATAAAAAATCCATTAACCCCAATGAAATTAAGTATCCAGTATTTGCAAAAAGCAATTGATAGCAATCAACCGAATGTAAAAGAGCTTTCTTCGAGTGTAGCAAGCACATTGGTAGAACAAATTGATCATCTTACAAAAATTGCTTCAGACTTTTCGCAATTTGCTAATATCGGAATTACAAGTACTGAAATTTTTGATTTGCATGAAGTAATTGCATCATTGAAAGATTTATATCAATCAAGCCCCGGTGTAGATTTTAAATGGAACCCGGTAAACGGGAAACTGTTATTGAATGCAGACCGTACGCAAATGAATCGCTTATTCACAAATCTTTTTGCGAATGCATTGGAAGCCTGTAATGGAAATCCGGATTGCCGGATAACAGTTAATGAAGAAAAAGAAAACGGTATGATACGCATCCGGGTTACAGATAATGGTGAAGGAATACCCGAAGAGATGCAATTGAAAATTTTTATCCCAAATTTCACAACTAAAACTTCCGGTACAGGATTAGGGCTTGCCATGTGTAAAGGAATTGCAGAACAAGCAAAAGGAAATATTTGGTTTGAGACTGAATATAAAAAAGGAACAACTTTTATTGTAGAGTTACCAATTGTAAATTAA
>JANOFP010000273.1:0-4178 GCA_031413675.1 Bacteroidota bacterium | reverse complement strand
GTTTTTTATTTTTAAAATGCCTTTGCCTGTAAAGCAATTGGGGTTACCTTTGCAGTCCCCTTGATTTGAAAACTCCTCAATAGAGCCATTGTTACAGGTGAAATTGAGGGAACCTTTAAAATTTCTTCACAATATGTCACAAACACTTTTTGAAAAATTAGAATTGTCCGAAGAAAAAAATCTCTTAATTCAAGGCTTACCCTCATCAATCGAAAAACAGTTTAGTAAACTTTCATTTGCAAAAAACGTAACACCTCTGCTCAAAAGCAGAAAGATTGACTTTGCCCTGGTGTTTGCAGTAAGTGAAAATCAATTGAACGGTATTTTGAAAGAGGTGATGCCTGCTTTAAAAGATGAAACCAAACTTTGGGTTGCATTTCCAAAAGCTACTTCCAAAATTGTAACAGATTTGTACCGCGAATGCAGTTGGAACAAACTGACTGACGAAGGTTACGGATGTATTTGCAGAGTGGAATTAGACCATGTTTGGAGAGCCACAAGATTTAGTAAAGGCGATTTTGAAAGCTCTGGTATTTTTATAGAAAGCCGTGCTGCTATCGCTGTCTGATTAGATTAAAAAAATTGTAAAGGTTTGTTGTTAATAACAGCAAACCTTTTTTTATTTTCAGTAATTCGTATTTTAATTTTAAAAAATGGTATGACTTATTTAAACATAGAAATAAAAGCAAGCAGCAAAAACACTGATAAAATCAGAAACTATCTGTTAGAAAATAATGCTGAATTCAAAGGAACCGATTTACAAACTGACACTTATTTTAATGTAAATAATGGCAGATTGAAATTGCGGGAAGGGAATATTGAAAATAATTTAATTTTTTATGAACGCAACAATCAGGCTGGACCGAAAAGTTCAAATTTTGTGTTAACCAAAATACAAGAGCATGATAAGTTGAAAGAAAGTTTACTTAAAGCAAATGGGATAAAGGTTGTCGTAAAAAAGAAAAGAGAAATTTATTATATCGATAATGTAAAATTTCATATTGATGAAGTGGAAGGGCTTGGGACTTTTGTGGAAATTGAAGCTGGAAATATGATCGCTGATTTAGCGAAAGATGAATTGCAAAAACAATGTGAGTTTTATATGAAGCAATTTGAAATTGCAGAAAAGGATTTAATTGAAATTTCTTATAGTGATATGTTAATTGAAAAACAGGAATTATCGTAAAATAACGGTTCCCATTTTTTTACTGATTGCCGTTTCCATTTTTTTTAAATGCTCATGTGTACTATTCAGCATCTGTCTTTCATCTTCAGTATGTGGTTTCTCAAGGTCTGCCTGGTTTTCAAGTAGCATTTTTTTAATTTTACGAAGCCTTAGATAATTCAAAGCAGAATCTACCTCTATATGTGTTATGTCTTCTTCCGTCTTTAAATAATTTTGTAACTCTTTTTCATTCTCCGGGTCAACTGCCTTTTTAAAATCTTCATAACTCATTTCAAATAAACTTTTCTGATAACCAGTTGCCTGGCTGAATTCGCTTTTCCAATGTTCGCTTTCGTCATACGGCAAATTTAATAATGAAACTGCCAATGTACTGAGCTTTGTATCGGTATGATAAATGAAGAAAGACTTATTGACGGTTCCAGTATCTTGTTTTAGTAGGTTTTTATAGGTATTAAATAAATTAATAACATCGGTATTATCAATTAAAGAATCGTCCACCATTTCTTCCAGCATATACTCGGCAACGGATTTTATTTCATCATATTTTTTAATGCCATGCTCTAGTAAAACCCTTGCCACTTCACGTTCCTGTAAATCATCTTTAAAAAGCAGGGAAAAAGTTTTGTCATCATAGTCAGTAGCTTCAGCTTGCTTCGCATTTTCTTCAAAATGTTTTGCTTCTTCAAAGGGTAATTTCTTTTCTTGCGTTGAAATTTTATTCCGGATAAATTTATTGACAAGAGCATGCAAACCTGCTTCATCAATCTTTAAAATTTCGGCACACTGTTTTATATAATCCTGTTGTTTGGTAAAGTCTTCAGCTTTATTAATCCGGGAAATTGTTTCAGCAATCGCATTTACAACTTCCGATTTTTTTGTAGAGTCAGCTCCGGCATCTTTTAATGCAACACCCAATTGAAAAATGATAAAATCTTTTTTATTTTTTTCAATAAATGCTTTAAAAACATTGGCACCTACTTTATTTACATAGCTGTCCGGATCCTCGCCATCGGGAATTAATACCAGTTTTACATTCAGTCCTTCTTCTAAAGCCATATCCATACCTCGTAATGCAGCTTTTACACCAGCAGCATCACCATCATATAATATGGTAAGATTTTTCGAATATTTTTTAACTAACCTTAATTGGTCATTTGTTAACGATGTACCACCGCTTGCCACCACATTTTCAATACCTGCCTGATGCAATGAAACCACATCGGTATATCCTTCCACTAATAAGCATTCATCAGCTTTATCAATTGCCTGTCTTGCAAAATAAGACCCATAGAGTAATTTACTTTTTACATAAATTTCATTTTCCGGTGTATTGATATATTTTGGTGCTTTATCATTGGTCTTAAGTATTCTTGCTCCAAAGCCAAGCACTTTGCCACTAGAATTATGGATCGGAAAAATAACTCTGCTACGATAATTATCAACCAACTGTTCATTCCGATCAACAACTAGTCCTGTTTTTAATAAAAGTTCCGGATTGTATTGCGCTGCTAATGCTGCTTTCGCAAAACTATCCCGTTGCTCTGGCGAATAACCTAGTTGAAACTTTTTAATGATATCTTCCCGAAAACCTCTTTCTTTAAAATAACTTAAGCCTATGTCCTGACCTTCTTCCGTTTCAAAAAGTTGATTGGAAAAAAATTGCTGCGCAAAATTGTTGATAATAAAAAGACTGTCTGCTGTAAGCTTTACTTCCTTCTGTTCATCCGAGGCAAAAATTTCTTCTATTTCAATACCATATTTAGTGGCCAGCCATTTTAAAGATTCGTAGTAAGAGTATTTTTCATGCTCCATTAAAAAGCTGATGGTATTACCACTTCGGCCACATCCAAAACATTTATAAATTTCTTTTGCCGGAGACACGGTAAAGGATGGTGATTTCTCATTATGAAAAGGGCAAAGACCTAAATAGTTTACACCTCGTTTTTTTAATTTAATAAACCCACCAATTACCTCAATAATATCAAGGCGGCTGAGAATTTGCTGTATCGTAGAGGGAGAAATCAAGAATTATAATTGGGCAGGCAAGTTATCAAAATAAAAATAGCCCTCAAAATGGAAAATAATTAGTTTTTTCTTGTTTAATTTTATTAGCAGCAAAGCTTATTTTTGGGAAAGGATAGGTAACAATATTGAGAAATCAGGACTTTCACTCGTTACAGTCGTACCGAAAGGGTGAAATTGAATGGTTAAAAAAATACTACTCAGTTTTTTTATATTGCATAAATAAAATTGGACTAAACTATTTTATTTTTTGTTTGTCTCAACTAAAAAATTAACAACCATGAAAATAATCAGCCGAATTATTTCAATTTTTACCAGCCTTGTCTGTATCCTTACTTTGAATGCACAAAATGAATCGGGTATCGATTCGACGGGATTGCCAGGCGATAACTTCAGTTTGCAAGGGGCCTTGCAATTATTTCAAAATGCTTCTTCACCTGAAGATTTTGAAAAGCAATTAAACACTGAATCCAACCATGTAAATAATCTGGATCTTAATGGAGACGGCGATATTGATTATATACGTGTGGTAGATAAAATGGAAAAAGATATTCATGTTTTTATTTTGCAGGTGCCTGTATCAGAAACAGAAAATCAGGATATCGCTGTTATCGAATTGGAAAAAACAGGTGACACCACTGCCGTATTACAAATTATAGGAGATGAAGATATTTTCGGAGAGCAAGTAATAGTAGAACCCAATGGGGGGGAGGAAGATGAACCAGATGATAATAAAGGCAATGGACCCAATGCGAATTATGAGTATAAAAATTTCAGAGTCGTTATAAATGTATGGTCCTGGTCTCCGGTGCGGTTTGTGTATGGGCCTTTATATAAACCATGGGTTTCACCCTGGCGTTGGCATGCTTATCCTGTTTGGTGGAAGCCATGGCGTCCGCTTTCATGGCATGTTTGGCATCCGTTTCATTTAAGACATCATCATTCGTTTGCTGTGGTACGTACACATCGG
>JANOFP010000272.1:0-3329 GCA_031413675.1 Bacteroidota bacterium | reverse complement strand
GGAAATCGTAATTGTAGTTGCGGGAAAGGAATAAAAATTTTATTGCCTTGAATGCCGAAAGACGATAAGGGAATAATAAATTATAGGAGTTTTGTCATACTGAACGGTGAATTTAAGTCTCATTCTAATTTAAGGAAAAGTAGTGAAGTATCTCTAAGAGAACAAGAATACAAGATGCTTCACTATCATTCACTCAATACAAATTTCTCTGATTGTAACCGTTCAGTATGACAAGACTCTGATTGGTTGATGAACGAAAAGAAATCATTTGCTTCGACTTCCCTAAAAAAAACATGTCTTCCAGTCTTTGTGGTTATTTTTCCAGACTTAACATTTTTATAAAAAGGAGTAAAGGGGGAAATCGTAATTGTTGTTGCGGGTAAAGCGTAAAAAAAATTTACAACTGTCGGAGTGATACTCCCCCTCTCCACCAGGAGAGGGCCTGTCACGATACTTCCGAAGGTCAGGGAGTGAGGCTAATACCACGCTGAAATTTCACCAAGCTGTTTTCTTTTTAAATCCGGAACAAAACATTCTTCTAAGGGATATCCAACCGGAACTAACAGAAAAGGTTTTTCATTTTCTGGTCTGTTCAATACCTTGCTTAAAAAATTCATTGGGGATGGGGTATGTGTTAATGCAACTAATCCTGCATGATGGATAGCTGTAAGTAAGTAGCCACATGCAATACCGCAACTTTCATTTGCATAATAAACATTTGCTCTGCTTCCGTCGGGTTTTAGTTCATAGCTTTTTTTAAAAATAATTATCAGGTAGGGTGCGGTTTCCAGAAATTCTTTTTTCCAATCAGTTTGTAACGGTCTTAAATCTGCCAGCCATTCTGCAGGCATTCTTCCGCTATAACTTTCATACTCTTCTTTTTCAGCTTCAATGCGGATTTGTTTTTTTATTTCGGCATTTCTTACAATGCAAAAGGTCCAGGGTTGTTTATGTGCGCCGCTTGGTGCAGTAGAGGCAGTAAGTATAATATTTTCAATTACCTCTTTTGCAATGGGCTTTTCAGAAAAATTTCTTACGGTTCTTCGTTTATCCATCCAATCATAAAAGTCTTTACTCCGTTTGAGGGTCATCGCTTCGTCATAACTATCTTTTGAATATGCAACGAAAGGATAGCCATCTATCATCTTTATCTTGCTCATAACATTGATTTTGACGGAAATTACTATTTTCACCGTTCACTTTTTTAGTATGCAAAAATTAATCTTTCATTTTGTCCTTCTCATTACAATTAATGGACAGGCTCAAAGTTTATCTGCTGGAAAAAAGATGGTGGATACATTGACATCAGCCACTTTCTGGGGCAGAGGCTATACAAATGATGGAATGAAAAAAGCGGGAAAATTTCTTGCAGCCGAATTTCAATCATATGGGTTGACTCCTATGAATGGTAACGGTTTTTTGCAGGAATTCAGTTATAGTGTAAATATATTTCCTGGTAAAATGGAAGTATCTGTAAATGGCAAAAATTTAGTTCCCGGAAAAGATTTTATAATAGCCGCAGAAAGCCGGGGGATAAAAGCAGAGGGTGATTTAGTCCCATCATCGGAAAAAGATCAGTTTATCAATCCCAAAGAAAGATTGATTTTTAAAATAGAAGATAAACTTACATGGGAGGTTTCTCAAAAAGTAGCTGATTATTCTGTTGTGCAATTGAATCGTAAATCTGTTTCATTGCCACTTCGTTCCTTCAAAATAAATTTTGAAAACAAACTGGTAAAAAAATTTAATGCAGCAAATATATGTGGAATGGTAAGGGGAACTGCAAAACCAGATTCTGTAATTCTTATTACGGCACACTATGATCATCTTGGTGGAATGGGAGCGGAAATATTTTTTCCGGGGGCAAATGACAATGCAAGTGGTGTTTCATTACTTATGAATCTTGCAAAATATTATGCAGCCAATCCGCAACCCTATTCAATCGGGTTTATCTTATTTGCAGGCGAAGAAGCTGGGTTGCTTGGGTCAAAATATTTTACTGAAAACCCATTACTGCCTTTGAAAAAAATCCGGTTTCTTACAAACACCGATCTTGCAGGTACCGGTGAGGAAGGAATTACGGTGGTGAATGCAACTGAATTTTCAACCGAATTTGAATGGATTAAAAAAATAAATGAAGAACAGAAATTGTTGGCTGCTGTAAATGCAAGGGGAAAAGCTGCTAACAGCGATCATTATTTCTTTACCGAAAAAGGTGTTCCTTCTTTTTTCTTTTATACATTGGGTGGCATTAAAGCATATCATGATATTTTTGATAAATCTGAAACGCTTCCTTTAAATGAACATGAAGATTTGTTTAAACTACTTATTGCTTTCAACAAAAAACTGATGGGCTTATAATCCTGATGAAAAATTATACGATGAAAAAACTTTTTAGAATTTTAGTTATTTCGTTTCCTTTTATTAGTACAGCACAGTCATCATCTGTTATCGTTCCCTCATCTTCCTACTGGCAACAACGGGTGAAGTATGAAATGACGATAGATGTAAATGCTGCTGCAAATCAATTTTCAGGAAAGCAAAAACTGGAATACTGGAATAATTCTCCTGATACACTTACCCGGGTTTTTTATCATTTATATTGGAACGCATTTCAACCCGGTAGTATGATGGATATGCGTAGTCTGCGACAAGGAATAATGCAATCGCCACGGGGAGCAGACTGGGATAACCGGGTAAAAGATAGAATTGAAAACCTGCAATCAACTGAAATTGGGTTTCAAAAAATAATTTCATTAAAGATGAATGGTGTTACTCAAAAGTATAAAGTGCTGGAAACAATTCTTGAAGTAACACTTGATAAGCCGATTGCACCAAAAACGAAAGTTGTTTTTGAAATGGAATTTGAATCTCAAGTACCAATACAGGTTCGGCGGAGTGGAAGAAATAGTTCAGAAGGTGTTCGTTTCAGCATGAGTCAGTGGTATCCGAAATTATGTGAGTATGATAAAGAAGGATGGCATCCCACGCCTTATGTGAGTCGTGAGTTTTATGGCGTATGGGGTGATTTTGATGTGAAGATTTCAATTGATAAAAATTTTATAATTGGTGGTACGGGTTATTTGCAAAACGCAGATAAAGTGGGTTATGGTTACGAAAAGAAAGGAACTAAAGTAATCAGGCCGGCAGGAAATAAATTATTATGGCATTTTTATGCACCCAATGTACATGATTTTGTTTGGGCAGCCGATCCGGAATTTATTCATCAAACAAAGACAATTCGGGATAGCCTTGTATTGCATTCCTTTTATAAAATAAATGCTGATTCTATAAAAAAACAGTGGGTTAATCTTCCAACAAGTATAAAA
>JANOFP010000271.1:0-16329 GCA_031413675.1 Bacteroidota bacterium | reverse complement strand
TGGCTTTCACTTAATCCTGTTATCGTACCGATTTCTTCATAACTGTACCCTTCATAATCTTTCAATAGCACAAGGCTTTTTTGAATTTCACTCAATCTGTTGAGTGCTTCTTCTAAAGTCTTTCGTAAATTTTGCGGTTGCATGTATTGCACTCTTGTATCGTCACTAAAATCTTCTTTCAGGCTTATGCGTTTTACTTTTCGTATGTGGTCAATCATTTGATGATAGGCAACTGTAAAAAGATAGGACTTGCATTTTGCATTATCCACTTCTTCCCGGTTACGCCACATTTTTTCAAAGGCAGTTTGTACCACATCCCTTGCATCCTCTTCATGTCGCAAATTTTTCACGATAAAGCGGAACACATTATCAGCGTATAGGTTTACACAATTATTATACTCTCGTTCGGTCATAAACAGCAGGAAAGCGATTAAAATTGAATTTTGGGTAAAATTATGGCGTTTATTAAATGATCCGCATTCTATAAAGCCAAAAATCTCTCTATTAGTACGATGAAAGGTCGAAAATGTTACAGTGGAATTCTTATTTTACTTGAAAAGAATATTAAAGGGCAATTGAAGTTAAAAACTGGCGGGAAAGAGATTCCCAAACAGCACCCCCTTGTGGATTTTCATTTCTCTTTTTGCAGCATTTTTCTGAAGATTCTTCACATGGAGAAGGTTGATTATTAGTATTAAATGCCAATAAAATACCTGAAGCAAAAATCAGTATAGCCGTTAGTATGAGTATATGTATCTTTTTCATGAGCCTTGGTTTATTTTAAAAAATTCAGTAGCTAAATGATCTGACGAAGGTCTGATTCAATTTGTTACAACAAATCTAAAATAGGGTCCATTTCCTTACAAACTATTTCTGTTGAATTGCATCTTTTCCCCGACGAAATGCAGGTTTTTAAAGGTGAATAGATTGTTTAAGGGTAGTATTTCTCAATCAGACTAAAAACAAAACCATTATTCAAATACAAATAAAAAGAATTGACTAATAATATCCAGTCTCTTTAAACCAGGGTCCCATAAAAAAGGTTTCAGAAATCAACCGCTTATCAACCATCAACCTTCTTACTATATTTGCCCATAAAAATTTTGGATTATGAATAATTCCTTTGTCACCCGAATTGCAACAGAAGTGGAAGAAATAAAAACTTCAGGACTTTATAAAACAGAGAGGATAATTACCAGCAAGCAGGGTGCAGAAATAACTGTAAAATCGGCAAATGGCGGGAAAACAGTATTAAATTTTTGCGCAAATAATTATCTCGGTTTATCATCTCATCCAAAAGTTATAGAGGCTGCGCATAAAACAATTGACTCACATGGTTATGGTATGAGTAGTGTACGGTTTATTTGCGGTACACAGGATATTCATAAAACATTAGAGAAAAAGTTGTCCGATTTTCTTGGAACAGAAGACACCATATTATATGCAGCCGCATTTGATGCCAATGGCGGAATTTTTGAACCCTTATTTAATGAACAGGATGCTATTATTTCAGATGCATTGAATCATGCATCTATCATCGATGGCGTACGATTATGCAAAGCACAACGGTACCGGTATGAACATAATAATATGGCTGATCTGGAAATGAAACTTTCCGAAACACAACATCTCCGCAACCGCATTATTGTTACCGATGGAAGTTTTAGTATGGATGGAACAATTGCTCAGTTAGATAAAATTTGTGAGCTGGCGGATAAATACAATGCAATTGTAATGATTGATGAATGTCATTCCTCAGGTTTTCTGGGAAAAACAGGAAGAGGCACACATGAATATCGCGGTGTAATGGGAAGAGTAGATATAATTACTGGTACACTTGGCAAAGCGTTAGGTGGAGCAAGCGGAGGTTTTACTTCGGGTAAAAAAGAAGTAATTGAAATGCTACGTCAAAAATCAAGACCCTATTTATTTAGCAATACACTTGCGCCGTCTATAACTGGCGCATCCATTGCTGTTTTAGATATGCTTACAAAAACAACAGAGCTAAGAGATAAATTAGAATTCAATACAAAATATTTCAGAACTAAAATGACAGAAGCGGGTTTTGATATAAAACCGGGTGAACATCCAATTGTTCCTATTATGCTTTATGATGCAGTGCTTGCTCAAAATTTTGCTTCCAAATTGTTAGAAGAAGGAATATACGTTATCGGTTTTTTCTTTCCGGTTGTTCCAAAAGGTCAGGCAAGAATAAGAGTACAACTGAGTGCCGCACATGAAGTACATCATCTTGATAAAGCCATAGTTGCTTTTTCAAAAATTGGGAAAGAGTTAGGTGTTCTAAAATAAAAAAAGACGGACTAAATGACCGCCTTCTTTATTTTAGATTGAAATACTTATTTAATATTCAATCCGCCTGCAATATCTTTTAGTTTATCGATGTCAATATTATCACCATCAAGTATTACCAGGAAACGGTCTCCGGCGAAATATGTAAAGCTACAATCATTCCTTTTTTTCTTGCAACTTTCTACAGCTTTGCCACCCTTAAACTCTGATCCCTTTGTATATTCATTCTCATTGTCGATTTCAAAATTCATCAGCAATCGCATATTGTAAATACCGGCACCAGCCGTGCCTGCACAATCCATTACAGACAATTTAACTTTTGAACTATCATTTATTTTATACCTGGCAGATGCCTGGCTAACACCTGAAAAACTAACAGCTTCTAAACCCGATTGCGGTGTTCCCATTATTTCCGAAGGTATCAATGCTTTCATTTCATCCATTGATAGCGGTTTCAATTTTTGAAGCTCTTCCATATTTGCCTTCATCTCGTTTGCCTTTTCCATATACTCGCCTGTATTCACTGTTACTGTTTCGCCATCCTTGCCTTTTATTGTTACATCACCTGTTTTTTTATTACTGTTACAACCAGCAGCCAGGAATATAATGGCAGCCCCGCAGATTAATAGTTTTCTCATTTTTTTGTATTTAAGGTTAAAAATTTAATTGAAGTTCGTGTTTTTACGAAACAATTTGAGTTTAAAAAAAATATTTTTAAAATAAAATCCCGATAGCTATGAAAAACAATAACCCGGCACTATTTTCGTTTTCCTATTCGACTATCTTAATCCGCCAATCCCCTTTGAAATTACCGCTAACTTAATCTTTAAAAACGAATTTCAAATTCATGAAAAAAATTATTTTGTCTTTAGCCTTCGTAGCGGTGGTTGTTACCCTATTATCATCTTGTGCCGCCAGTAGAAGAGATTGTAATGGTGTACGTCATTACAAAACAAAAAACGGAATTTACCTTTAATCCCGTTTTAAAGATATTCAGAATCCTTCCTGGCAACAGGAGGGATTTTTTTATTTGAGGGTAAATGGCTTTAAGGAGCTTAAAATTTTCTCCACAAGAATCCTTTGTTAATTTGAAGTTGAGCCGTCTCAACATCTAAAATGAGCGATAATCTGAATTACATTTGCATGATTTCGCCAGGCTTAGTCATTTAAACCTTTAAAATAAATATTAAATGAAACCATCTCGCTTTTCTTATTGTCTATTGTCTGTTGTTAGTTGTTTATTGTTTATTAGCTGCAGTCATAATAATGTTTCAGAAGATAAATCACTTAAAAAATATTTTGATGAAAATATGGTAACCGGTTCTTTTGGATTATTTGATAATGGCACCGGAAAATTTACGGTTCATAATGTTTCCCGTTATCGTGACAGTTCCTATTTACCCGCATCTACTTTTAAAATTATTAATTCATTAATAGGTTTACAAACCGGAGTTATTACAGATGACAGCATGATAATAAAATGGGATGGTGTAGAACGATGGGTGAAAGATTGGAATCAGGATCTAACGATGTACGACGCATTCCGGGCATCTTCCCTGCCCTATTATCAGGAAGTGGCAAGAAGGATAGGAAAAGACACGATGCAGCATTGGCTAAATATACTTCATTATGCTGCCGGCATAAAAGACACAGCTTATAAAATAAGAACGGCGGTTGATAGTTTCTGGATTGATAACAGTATGAAGATAACTGCTGATGAGCAACTCTATATTGTAAAGAATCTTTATTTCAGAAACCTGAATCCTTTTTTCAAAACCTATCAGGATATAGTGAAACGTGCAATGATTATTGAGCAAAACACACATCATACTTTAGCCTATAAAACGGGTTGGGGTAAAAAAGAAAATGGCAATCACCTCGGCTGGATAGTTGGTTGGATAGAAGAAGATGCACATCCTTATTTTTTTGTATTGAATATCGAATCTTCAAATCCGGATTTTGATATGGTAAATGTTCGCAAAAAAATGTTATTGGATATTCTGAAAAGCAAAGGTTTCTTAAATGCAGACAAATAAATGGTTTACTTTTTGCCATTCGTTAATACTTAAATAAATTGAAAGCTTTAATTTGAATTTTCGATTTCAGCATATCGAATACGCCTGGTTGTTTACCGCATTAGTTCTTTTTCTATTGCTTTTTATCTTTTTATTGCTTTGGAAAAAAAAGGTGATCAAACGAATAGGTGATGGTAACCTCGTAAATCACCTTATTCAAAATTTTTCTGTAACGAAATTTCATTTAAAATTTATAAGTGTTTCATTTGCTTTTGCCTTTGGAGTAATTGCAGTTATGAATCCACGGAAAGTAGGTACCGATGAAGGAATAATCCGAAAAGGAATCGATGTGGTAATAGCATTGGATGTAAGTAAGAGCATGCTGGCACAGGATTTACAACCCAACCGGCTCGAACGGGCAAAACAACTGACCATTAATTTGATGAACAAAATGCCCAATGACAGAATTGGCCTGGTTTTGTTTGCTGGTAAAGCTTATTTACAAATGCCACTTACTACCGATCATAATGCTGCCCGGTTATTTGTATCATCTGCCGGTCCGGGTTCGGTTATTCAACAGGGAACGCTAATAAGTGAAGCCCTAAAAATGAGTGCCCTTGCATTTAATAATAAAGAAAAAAGATTTAAGTCGGTTGTATTGATAAGCGATGGTGAAACGCATGATGCAAATGCAATTAAAACGGCTGAAGAACTTTCTGAACAGGGTGTGATGGTAAATACAATAGGTATTGGATCGGTAGAAGGCACAACAATTAATGAACCCATAACAGGAGAAATAAAAAAAGATGAAGCTGGCAATAGTATTATTTCAAAACTGAATGAAGATGCGCTGAAACAAATAGCTTCCGTAACGAATGGCGTGTATCACCACTTACAAAATAGCGATGAAACCGTCTCGGTTTTAATGAAACAATTTTCGCAGATTGAAAAAAAATCGTTTGATGATGATTCTTTGCTGGATTATAAAACATTTTTTCAGTGGTTTGTTGCCGCTATGTTTTTATTGTTACTGACAGAATTTTTTTTACCAGAAACAAAAAGTAAAAAATGACACAAAAACTGTTTTTTATAGCTATTTGCTTTTTGTTCTTCAAAACGATCTCTGCACAGACGGCTGATGCTTTGCTCAGAAAGGGAAACGAGTTTTATAAAAAAAGGCAATACGCCGAAGCAGAAAAAGAATATGCAAAAGCACTTGAAAAATTACCTGAAAACAAAACGGCAATCTATAATCTTGCTATTGCAAAATACCGGATGAACAAACCCGATGATGCGAAAAAAGAATTTAAAAAATTGTTGACGGATAAAAATGAAATACAAACAAAAGCAACTGCTTTTTACAACACAGGTGCTATCCTGAGTACCGAAAAAAAGTTGGAAGAAAGCATTGAGGCATATAAAAATGCTTTGCGTTTAAATGCTGCCGACAATGAGGCAAGAGAAAATTTACAAAAAGCATTGCTTGAATTAAAAAAGCAACAGCAACCTCCCCGTAAAAAAGAAGAACAAAAGAAAAAAAAGGAGGAAGAAAAAAAGCAACAGAAGCCTCAATCTAAACTGAGTAAAAAAGAAGTGGAAAAACAACTTCAACTACTACAGCAAAAAGAAAAAGAAGTAAAAGAAAGGATGCAGAATGAAAAAATGAAAGAAGGTACGGGGAATGCTAAGGACTGGTAGATATAAATGATACGTATCCCAAAAAAAACGTTGGTTTAATAAAACAATTCTAAAATTTCCATAATCTACCATTACCTCCCTCCAACCTTTTTAATATCTTTACCGACTTATTCATACTATGAAACGTTTATTGGTTTTCCCTTTTCTTTTTCTGTTTTTGGCTGCCCTTGGACAGGCGGATGGTTATGAAATTAAAGTGACCTTTAAACCATTTAAAAAACAATATATCTATTTGGGGCATTATTTCGGCGCCAAACAATACCCCATTATTGACTCAGCTGTTTTAAATGAAAAAAGTGTAGCCGTATTTAAAAAAAATAAAAAATTAGGAAGGGGTATATACCTGTTGGGTTACCCAAACAAAAATGGTTTTTTTGAAGTGCTGATAGATAAAAATCAAAAATTTTCAATTGTAATAGATACCTCCTCTTCGCTTAAGGCAATAAAATTTACAAACTCTCCTTATAACACTGAGTTTAATGCCTATCAGCGGTACATGGGTGAAAAAGGTTCAGCCATTTCAAATGCAAGAAACCAACTTGCATTGTCTGCTACCAAAACAGATTCAGTAAAATGGGATGAAAAAATAAAATCAACTCAAATTTTAATAACAAAATACCGAGATAGCCTTATTAAAAAAAATCCGGCCGGAATATTAAGCCGGATATTAAAAGGAATGGAAGAACCAATTATTCCACCGGCAGCATTGCATCCCGGTGGTAAATATGATTCAGCTTATGCTTACCGGTATTATAAAAATAATTTTTGGAATGGTGTTGATTTCTATGATGATCTGTTTGCACGTACCACTTTCTTTGAAGGCAAGTTTGATAAATATTTTGAACAAGTAGTGGCACCCAATGCAGATTCTATAATAAAAGAAATTGACTGGATGCTTGCATTCGCATCGATAAGCCCCGAAATGACCCGCTTTCTGATGCCCAAATTCATTAATCGTTATTATAATCAAAAATATATGTATGAAGATGCGGTCTTTGTACACTTATATGAAAAATATTTAGCCAATAAAGAATATCCATTTCTGAATGAGAAAGCAAAGAAATTAGTAACAGACCGTGCATTTAGTTTGATGTCAAATATTTTTGGCTCACCTGCAGCAGATATAGAATTGCCAGATAGTACGGGTAAAAAAATAAATCTGTATGCACAAAATACTCCCTATACCCTTGTTTGTTTTTGGGATGCCACCTGTGGCCATTGCAAAGAAACCTTACCTAAGATTGACAGCATCTACCGTACTAAATGGAAAGCAGCGGGTTTAAAAATTTATTCCGTTTCAAAACAAACAGACGGAACGATGAATGATTGGAAAAAATTTATCGCAGAAAATAAATTAGAGTGGCTGAATGTATTTTATTCAAAAGCCGAAGAAAAAGAAAGAGTGACCAATAACATACCTGGTTATTCTCAGTTGTATGATGTACAATCTTTCCCTACACTATATTTGTTGGACAAAGACAAACGAATCATTGCCAAAAAACTTACCTATGAGCAAATGGATGAAGTACTGACCATGAAAATGAAAGCAAGTAATTAAACCCATTAATAAATTCAATTACATGAAAAAAATATTTTTGTCTGCGGCCCTTGTTCTTTTTATTTCATCCGCTTTCACTCAAAAACTTTTTACATATGGCAAGTATTCTGTAGATGCCAAAGAGTTTTTAAGGGCATTCGAAAAAAACAATTCCATTTCACCTGCTGTCAATCGCAGCAAGGCAATTAAAGATTATCTGGACCTTTATATCAAATCAAAACTAAAAGTACGGGAAGCATATGCCAGGAAATATGATACCATTCCTGCTTTAATCAGCGAAGTCGAAAATCTCCGGTTACAGATTATAGATAACTATATGAACGATCCGAAGGCCATTGAAAAATTAACGATGGAAGCTTTTCAACGAAGCCAGAAAGATATACATGTTGCACATCTATTTATTGCATTTAAAACGAATACTGGAGCTACCGATCTGGCTGGCGCCGATAAAAAGAAGGATGAAATATTAAAACGACTGGCAGCTGGCGAAGATTTTATGAAACTTGCCGGGGAGTTATCCGATGATCCTTCGGCAAAAAATAATAAAGGCGATATTGGTTTCATAACTGTTTTTACATTGCCTTATGTTTTTGAAAGTATTATTTACGCCACTCCCACCGGAAAATTTTCTTCCTCCTACCGATCTAAAAGCGGTTATCATATTTTTAAAAATATAGAGGAGCGTAGTGCACTTGGCAAATTAAAGGTTCAACAGATTTTACTTGCGTTCCCACCCGGTAGTGAAGAAAATGAGAAAAAAATTATTAAATCAAAAATTGATTCGATTTACGAAAGATTAAGAGCGGGTGATGATTTTTCAAAATTAGCAACTGAATTCAGCAACGATTATATTTCTGCAGCTTCAATGGGCAATATGCAAACATTTGGCGTTGGGCAATATGAACCTGAATTTGAAAAAATTGCTTTTGATTTAAAAAAAGATGGCGCTATAAGTATGCCTTTTAAAACTTCTCATGGTTTTCATATTATAAAAAGGTTGAGTGCTGTTCCTGTTATAAAAGACACTGCAGATAAAATAAACTGGAGTGAATTAAAAATAGCAGTAAACAATGCAGAAAGAACTTCTGCTTCGCAAAAAACAATGCTTGAAAAAATAAAAAAACAAGCCGGATATAAATTTTTTCCATACAACGCACCTGTACTTCAGGCTTACACCGACAGTATTGTTGATATGAAGAAATTAGGGATTGGATCGCAGCAGGATAAATTGGCAACGCTTTTTAAAATTGGTGACAGCAGTTTTCGTATTGCAGACTGGATTGGTTATGCCCAGGTATTCCGGTTTAATAATGCCGGTGGATTAAAAACACACGACGAGCTTATGGAAGAATTTATTCAAAGCAATGTAATGCTTTACTATCGTGAGCATCTTGAAAAATATAATGAAGACTTCCGAAATCAGATGAATGAATTCAGGGATGGTAACCTGTTTTTCGAAATAATGCAGCGGGAAATCTGGAACAATGCACAAACAGATACAGCCGCATTAAAAAATTATTTTGAAAAAAGCAAGACGAAGTATAACTGGAAGCCTAGTGCAGATGCTATCCTTTTTTTCTGTGCTGATGAAGCAACGGCTAATGAGGCATTTGAAAAAATAAAGAAAAACCCTGCTGGCTGGCAAAATGCAATTTCAGCGTATGAAGAAAAAGTTTTATCCGATTCATCAAGAATAGAATTAGAAAATATTCCCAACAAAAATAAAATTACACTTTCTGCAGGTGTAGTAACTATGCCTGTGGTGAATAACGATGATAAGTCTGCTTCATTTGCTTACGTTTTAAAAATATATAACTCGATCACGCAAAGAAGTTTTGCCGAAGCAAAAGGACTTGTAATAAACGATTATCAAAATGTAATGGAAAATAAATGGGTAGCAGCTTTGAAGAAGAAATACCCGGTTGTGGTAAATCAAGCAGTGCTTGCTTCAATTCTTAAGTAAGTGGAATTTGTAATTAGGATTTAGGAATTGGGAGGAATTTATTACAAATAAAATAAATGTTTCTGTCCTTGCATACGTTCACAATAAAATTCCAAATTACCAATTCCTAATTCCATCAAAGCTGCTTCACTACGTTTGCAACAACATGCGGTTTGCCCAATGTATAATAATGAAGCACCTGTACACCGGCAGCTTTCAGTTCTTTTGATTGAGCCAGCAGCCATTCACCTCCTACCTTTTCACAATCTTCATCTGTTTTACACTGCAGCATAGCATTGAGCAAATCGGTGGGAAGATCAACATAAAATGTACGGGGCAGCATGGTCAGTTGTTTTTTTGTAGTAATGGGTTTTAGTCCCGGAATAATTGGAACATTGATGCCTGCTGCTTTGCATTTTTCCACAAAAGCAAAATATTTTTTATTGTCAAAAAACATTTGCGTTACAATATAATCTGCACCGGCATCCACTTTTGCTTTCAGGTGCTGAATATCGCTGTCCATATTCGGTGCTTCAAAATGTTTTTCGGGATAGCCCGCCACACCAATACAGAATTTTGTTTTGGAAGTATCTTTTAAATCTTCTTCGAGGTAAACGCCGGCATTAAGATTCGCAACTTGTTTCAATAAATCAATGGCATATTTATGACCGCCGGGTTCGGGTTCAAAACTGGTTTCATTTTTTGCAGCATCGCCGCGAAGTACCAGTACATTGTCAATGCCAAGATAGTGCAGGTTAATCAATGCATCTTCTGTTTCCATAACACCAAAACCTCCGCAAATAAGATGTGGTACGGTGTCCACATTATACCGGTTCATAATAGCGGCACAAATGCTTTCTGTTCCCGGTCTTTTACGTACTATCACTTTTTGAAAAGATCCATCGCCCTGTTTTTTAAAAACATGCTCACTGCGGTGATAGGTAACATTGATATAAGCCGGCTTAAATTCCATCAATGGATCAAGATGCCTGTACAATGCTTCAATGCCTTTTCCTTTTAAAGGTGGTAATACTTCAAAGGAAATAAGTGTTTCTTTTGCCTGCGCTATATGATCAGTTACTTTCATTCTTGTAAATTGGTGGCAAAACTAAGCATGTAATGCCATTGAACAAAAACTACGTTAAAGCATCTTACAAATTGAGTCAATTCTTTTTCAATGCTTACATTTGCCTCCAATGCTCCACACTATTCATACAAAAAATTTAGTAAAGAAATACGGACAACGGGTTGTTGTAAACCAGGTTTCTATTGAGGTAAAACAGGGAGAGATTGTTGGTTTACTCGGACCCAATGGTGCTGGTAAAACAACCACCTTTTACCAGGTGGTTGGATTAATAAAGCCCGACGAAGGGAGCGTTTATTTGGATGATGAAAATATTACCAAACTTGCAATGTATAAACGGGCAAAAATGGGAATTGGCTACCTGCCACAGGAAGCATCCATCTTTCGTAAGCTAAGTGTGGAAGATAATATTGCCGCCGTACTTGAAATGACAAATCTTTCAAAACAGGATCAGCATGCAAAACGGGAATCACTTATTTTAGAATTCCGGCTGGGCCATGTACGTAAAAGCAATGGTGATGTGCTAAGCGGTGGTGAAAGAAGAAGAACCGAGATTGCCAGGGCATTAGCCGTTGATCCTAAATTTATTTTATTGGACGAACCTTTTGCGGGTATTGACCCGATAGCAGTGGAAGATATACAGGCTGTTGTTGCAAAAATGAAATATAAAAACATTGGTATACTGATAACCGATCATAACGTAACTGAAACACTCTCGATATGCGACCGTGCTTATTTAATGATTGATGGAAAAATATTTAAGCACGGTACAGCTGAAGAATTAGCTGATGATGAAGATGTGCGCCGATTATATCTTGGAAGAAATTTTGAATTAAAAAGAAAAGATTATCTGCATGAAGAAGCGAGGGATTCCGCAGAAAATTAAAATCTCAACTACTCTACATCAATATGCCCCTGAAAGTAATTGCCTTCGATGCTGATGATACCCTTTGGGTAAATGAACCCTACTTCAGGGAAACAGAAGAAAAATTTGCTGCCTTGCTGGAAGACTATCTGCCACTTCATTCGGTTATGAATGAATTGTACAAAACTGAAATGCAGAATATCCCCTTATATGGATATGGAATAAAAGGATTTGTTCTTTCGATGATTGAAACAGCTATGCGTATTTCAAATAAAAATGTAAGCATGGGTGTACTTGAAAAAATAATTCAGTATGGAAAAGATCAACTGGAAAAACCCATTGAAATATTAGATGGGATGGAAGAAGTTTTGAAACAATTGAAAAATAAATACCGCTTAGTGGTTGCTACCAAAGGTGATTTATTAGATCAGGAAAGAAAACTCAGAAAGTCGGGACTGGAACATTATTTTCATCATATAGAAATTATGAGTGATAAACAGGAGTCCGATTATCTTAAACTTATTAAACATCTCGACATACAACCCGAAGAATTTTTAATGATTGGCAATTCATTAAAATCGGATGTGATGCCTGTGCTGGCTATCGGAGGTCATGCTGTACATATTCCATATCATACAACCTGGGTGCATGAACATGTTGAAGAAACGATTGAGCATAAAAATTTCCGACAGGTAAAAAGTATAAAAGATATTCTTCCGGAATTAGTTTCCTGATTTTTTTCAGATTATTTTGCTGTTCTATTTATTATGAATTATCAAAATCTTCCTAAGATTGAATTGCATCTGCATCTTGATTGCAGTTTGAGTTATTCTGTTGTACAGAAAATTGATCCTGCAATATCTTTTGAAGCGTATCAACAATCATTTATAGCCCCTGCAAAATGTACTGACCTTGTTGATTACCTGGTGAGGGCAGTTAAAGGGTATGAACTGATGCAGACCAAAGAACAATTACGTTTGGTAACACTGGATTTGCTTGAACAACTAAAAGCCGATAATGTCATCTATGCAGAAATACGTTTTGCACCATTATTACATATTGCAAATGGTCTTTCGCCAACCGAAGTGGTGGAAACGGTAAATGCTGCTGTAACTGAAGGAATAAAAAGAACTGGTGTAGAAGCCAGAATTATATTATGTACGCTTCGTCATTTTTTTGAAGAACAAAGTATGGAAACAGTTCTTTTGGTAGAAAAATTCAAAGGGACTAACGTTGTTGCATTTGATATTGCAGGAGATGAAGCCGGGTTCCCGGTTGATGAACATACAACTGCATTTCTGTTTGCAAAAGAACAAGGTATTTATATCACTTCGCATGCAGGTGAAGCAAAAGGTGCAGACAGTGTTTGGGAAACACTCCAACATTTTCATCCATCACGTATCGGGCACGGCGTAAGAAGTGCAGAAGATGATAAACTGCTTGAGTTTCTGAAGAAAAATAATATACACCTGGAGGTTTGCCCCACCAGTAATGTGCAAACAAATGTTGTGAATAGGATTGAGGATCATCCTGCTGATAAAATTTACAATTCGGGTGTTTCCATTAGCATTAATACGGATGCAAAAACGGTAACACCCGTCACTTTATCTGGTGAATATGGATTGCTTGAAAAAACTTTTAACTGGGGTAAAGCTCATTTTTTAAAATGCAACCTGGAAGCTATTGCCCACTCCTTTTGCGATACTGCATTAAAAGAAAAGCTGAAACAACAAATCATTGTTGCATATAACAGCCACTAATCTCGAAATATTATTTATTTTGGTACTGTAATGAAAATACTTTCACCTGCCATATCATCTCTTGCCCGTATGCGTATGTGGCGTATAGAAGCATGGATAAATAACCCCGTGGAGGCACAACGTGAAGTACTCCAAAGTTTAGTAACTGCTGCCCAATACACGGAGTTTGGCAAAAAATATAATTTTTCAAAACTGTTTACAATTCGTTCTTTCAAAGATGCAGTGCCGGTACATGAGTATGATGATTTGAAGCCCTATATTCTTCGCATGATGAAGGGAGAACAAAATGTTTTATGGAATACTCCTATCTATTGGTTTGCAAAAAGCAGCGGCACTACAAATGACAAAAGTAAATTCATACCTATCAGCGATGAAAGCCTGGAAGATTGTCATTACAAAGCAACCAAAGATGTACTGACGATGTACTATAATACGCATCCCGAATCTGAATTACTTACGGGTAAAGGTTTGGTGATTGGCGGCAGTCATACCATCAATCCATTGAATGATGAAGCACAGTTTGGAGATTTAAGTGCAGTCCTTTTACAAAACACTCCTTTCTGGGGTCATTGGTTACGTACTCCTGATTTAAGTATTGCACTGATGGATGAATGGGAAAGTAAAATTGAAAAACTTGCACAAAGTACAATTGGAGAAAATGTAACATCGATATCGGGTGTACCCACCTGGACGATTGTTTTATTTAAGCGCATATTGGAAATAGCCGGCAAAAAAACAATGAGTCAAGTATGGCCCTCCTTAGAATTATATATGCATGGTGGCGTTTCATTTACTCCGTATAAAGAACAGTTTCAGAAATTGATTGGCAAAGACATCAACTATCTTGAAATATATAATGCAAGTGAAGGATTTATTTCGGCTCAGGCAAGTAATGGTGAGGACATGTTATTGTTCCTGGATCATGGAATATTTTTTGAATTTATGCCAACAAGTGAAGCGGGTAAAAAAAGGCCTGATACCATTGGATTGGACGATGTGGAGTTGGGAAAAAATTATGCACCTATTATTTCTACCAACGGCGGATTGTGGCGTTATCAATTAGGTGATACGATTCAATTCACTTCCTTAAAACCTTTCCGGATTAAAGTTTCGGGCAGAATAAAACATTATATAAATGCATTTGGCGAAGAAGTGATGGTGGATAATACAGACAATGCAATTGCCATTGCATGCGAAAAAACCGGAGCCTTAGTAAATGATTATACAGCTGCGCCGGTTTATTTTTCCGATTCATCGAATGGGGCACATGAATGGTTGATAGAATTTGAAAAAGAACCCTCGGATCTGAATTTATTTACAAAAGAATTAGATGCTGCTTTAAAAAATATTAACAGTGATTATGAAGCAAAACGGCACAAAGACATTGCTTTGCGGATGCCTATTGTACATGCTTTAAAAAAAGGAATTTTTACAGAATGGCTGCGGAGTAAAAGTAAATTAGGCGGACAGCATAAAGTGCCGAGATTAAGTAATGAAAGAAAAATGTTGGAAGAGATACTGGCAATAAAAATCTAGCTTTTGAACAAAGCAACTATTTGTAAAAACTGTGGTAACACATTTACCGGTAATTATTGCAGCAATTGCGGTGAAAAAATTTATCTTCAGCATGATAAAACCCTTCAGCATATATTGCATGAGGCAATTCACTTTATTACCCATTTTGACGGAGCATTCTTCAAGACAATAAAATCAGTCTTTATCCATCCGGGACTTGTATCATCGGAATACGTCGCAGGGATCAGGAAAAAATATTTTAAACCAGTTTCACTCTATCTCCTATGTATTGTAGTCTATTTGCTTTTCCCTTTCTTCAGAGGGCTGAATATGGAGTTTTATTCATACACAAACAAGAATTCCGAATACCAACGGATAACAATGCCAGCTGCAAAGCAAAAGGCAATAAACAGGGATTTAAGTTTTGAAGTACTGGCAAAAAACTATGATGAAAAATCTGCCAAAGTATCAAAAATCTTACTGCTTCTCTATCTCCCGCTTACGGCACTTGTATTATCCGGGTTGTACTTCAAACAACGAAGGTATTTTTTTGATCATTTTATTCTTTCTGCTGAATTGAATTCTTTCCTGGTGGCTTTTGGTTTTTTAATCCTGCCATTATCATTGTATTTAATTGACCGGTTGGGTCATTTTATAAGCAACGACTTTCATCTTCCTGTCAGTAATGCAACAATCGAGTTCATCATCGAAGGCGGTTTTCTTTTAATCATAGTTTCTGCCTTGAAAAGATTTTACAACCAAAATTGGCTGTGGACGGTTGTAAAATCATTACTATTTTTGGCCATCTTTTTAATTATTATAGTTCCGATTTACAGAATTATTTTATTTTTCACCACAATGATTTTTATATAAACTAACTGATATGAAACTACTCGAAGGAAAAAATGCTATTGTAACCGGCGCCGCCCGAGGTATCGGTGAAGCCATTGCTATCAAATTTGCTGAACACGGAGCTAATGTTGCATTTACATATGTAAGTGATGGCAGTTCGGAAAAAGCTACTGCTTTACAAAGCAAACTGCAGGCCCTGGGAGTAAAAGCAAAAGCATATAAAAGTAATGCAGGTGATTTTGCTCAATGCGAAGCTTTGGTAAATGATGTACTTAAAGAATTTGGTTCGGTTGACATTTGTGTAAACAATGCGGGAATATCAAAAGACAATTTACTGCTTCGTATGACTCCCGAACAATGGAATGATGTGATACAAGTAAACCTGAATAGTGTGTTTAATATGACCAAGCAGGTGATCAGACCTATGATGAAAGCAAAAAATGGTGTTATCATAAATATGAGTTCTATTATTGGTGAGATTGGTAATGCCGGTCAATCGAGTTATGCAGCAAGCAAAGCCGGTATTATTGGTTTTACAAAATCTGTGGCTAAAGAATTGGGTAGTAGAAATATCCGCTGTAATGCGATTGCACCCGGTTTTGTAGAAACGGATATGACGAGTTATTTAAAAGAAGGTGAAGCGGCAGATAAATACAAAGCGGGTATTCCATTAGGCCGTTTTGCATCATCAGAAGATATTGCCAATACAGCTTTATTTCTTTCGAGTGAA
>JANOFP010000270.1:0-6980 GCA_031413675.1 Bacteroidota bacterium | reverse complement strand
CTGATGTTATGTAACGCAGTATTTATGGTAGGGCAGTAGTTGAGCAATTAGGTGTTGGAAATTAGGAATTCGTATTTAGGATTTAGGAATTGGGAATCTGGAATTGTAGACCTGACATCTAATTTTTGACTATTGACTATTGACTATTGACTATTAACTGCTGACTGCCGACTGCCGACTGCCGACTGCTGACTGCTGACTGCTGACTCAATACCGTTAATAAAAATTAGCATCTATTTCAGAAACCAACTATTATTTTCGCTAACTAAATTTTCTGCATGAAAAGGTTATTGATTTTTTCTTTTTTTCTATTTTTCTTTCTGAGCTTGTCGAAGAATAATCTCTTAGCTCAAACTCCTTTAAATTGGACATCAGCTGATATTTATCTTGGTATAAAAAAATTAAATGTTCTCGGCACCGTTTTATATGTTGCTGCACACCCCGATGATGAGAATACAAGATTGATTGCCTATTTCTCCAAAGAGAAATTATACCGTACCGGGTATTTATCTATGACACGTGGTGATGGTGGGCAAAATTTAATTGGGGATGAACAAGGAATTGAATTAGGATTAATAAGAACTCAGGAATTACTTTCTGCCAGAAGAATGGATGGTGGCGAGCAATTTTTTACAAGAGCATTCGATTTTGGGTATTCAAAAAATCCCGAAGAGACATTTACAAAATGGCATAAAGACAAAATATTGAGTGATGTGGTTTGGGTGATTCGGAAATTTCAACCCGATGTGATTGTATGCCGATTTCCAACAACAGGCGAAGGCGGTCATGGCCATCATACTGCATCTGCAATTTTAGCAAATGAAGCTTTTACCGCTGCTGCCGATCCAAAACAATTTCCAGAGCATTTTAAAAATGGAGTACAACCATGGCAGGCTAAACGGATTTTATGGAACACTTTTAATTTTGGGAACACAAACACAACCAGTGAAAATCAGTATAAGTTCGATGTAGGCACTTATAATCCATTATTGGGAAAGGGGTACGGTGAAATTGCAGCAGAAAGCAGAAGCCAGCACAAGAGCCAGGGTTTTGGAGTACCTGCCGGCCGGGGCGAAGCATTGGAATATTTCAGAACAACAGGTGGCACACCACCCACAAACGATTTATTGGATGGCGTAGATCAAACATGGAAAAGGGTAAGCGGCGGCGAAGCAATTGAAAAAAGGGTTGATAGCATATCATCCACATTCGATTTTTTACATCCTGAAAAATCAGTGAAAAGTTTGGTAAGATTGTATGCATCATTAAAAGCGATGCCAGATAGTTATTGGAAAAATAAAAAACTGGATGAAGTAAAAGTATTAATAGAACAATGCAGTGGGTTATTTACCGATTTCACTTCCTCAAATCAGTTTGCAGTACAAACAGATTCAATCCGGATTAATTTTTTCCTGAATAACCGATTGGGCGCCGATGCAGTTCTTAAAAAAATATCCATTGATGGTTTTGATACATCTTTTACAAGACCACTTGAAAAAAATAAAAATATAAATTTTGGAAAAACACTTTACGTGCCGGCTTCTAAACCGTTAACAAGCCCTTACTGGTAAAAGGAAAATATGAATGAAGGATATTTTAATGTAAGCAATCAGAAACAAATTGGGCAACCGGATATGGACCCTGCATTTATGGTGAGGCTAACCTTGAATATAGATGGCAATGATTTTAATTTTGATAAGCCCGTTAAATATAAACTTACCGACCCGGTAAGAGGTGAATTGTATCAACCCGTATTTGTTATCCCTGCTATTACAATACTTACATCTCCTTCTCTGGTTTTATTTAAAGATGAATTGAAAGAGGAAAAAGAAATTATTGTTCAGGCCAATTCAAATAAGAATATTCCCAAGCCATTGGTTGTTGAGTTAAATGCCGGTGATACTACTTATTTTGTAAAAGATTCTACAGCAACTGCAAAGTTTCAGACAAAAAATTATTCGTTTACAGTAAATAATAAATATCGCTTCAAGTATGTTGCAGAGTCGGAGGCATCCAGAAAAAAGATGGACTCCATGATGAAGAATGCAAAAGCAAAAAACGGGAATCTTAAAACTGAAAACTTGTCGACCCGTGGAGCCGATAAGAAATCTACCTACTATGCTTTTATTCACGAAGGTGATTCTACTGATTATTACCTTGCCATACGTGCAATTAATTACGATCATATTCCTTCTATAAAATATTTTTTCCCCGATGCTGTTAAAGTCATTAATCTGTCTTTAAAAACGTACAACAAGAAAATCGGTTATATCGTCGGTGCTGGAGATAAAGTTCCCGAGGCCCTGGAGCAAATGGGTTATGATGTTACATTGCTAACCGATAAAGAGTTGTCAAGAAATAATCTTTCGCAGTTTGATGCCATTCTTACAGGAGTACGTGCATATAATACCAACGAATGGATGGGAAAGCATTATGATAAGTTGATGAAATATGTAAGCGATGGGGGCAACCTGATTGTACAGTACAATACAAATAATTTTCTCGGAGGTGTACGATCAAAAATTGCTCCGTATAAATTTAATATCGGACGTAACCGTGTTACTGACGAAAACGCTACGATCACATTTTTAAAACCTGAACATCCTGCATTAAATTTCCCTAACAAAATAACACAGGAAGATTTTAATGGTTGGATACAGGAAAGAAGTATTTATCATGCAGCAGACTACGATTCAACAAAATTTGAAACGAT
Organism: Bacteroidota bacterium; assembly: GCA_031413675.1. Taxonomy (GTDB): domain Bacteria; phylum Bacteroidota; class Bacteroidia; order Chitinophagales; family Chitinophagaceae; genus VBAR01. The sequence goes on along the minus strand of JANOFP010000270.1, from coordinate 4,267 downwards.
ACTTGCTATAAATGATCCCGGTGAAGTTTCTGATAACTCGAGTTTGATTATTTCGAAATATGGCAAAGGTTTTTTTACGTACACCGGATTGGTTTTTTTCAGAGAGCTTCCTGCTGGTGTACCGGGAGCATACAGGTTGCTGGCAAATTTGATTGATTTAAACAGAAAGAAAGCATTTTAAAAGCTCCCTCTAAATCTCTCCCCCCAGGCGGAAGACTTTGGAGACTCTAATTATTTGAAAAAATTTCATGAATAAAAAATCGCAGGCAGGTAGAATGGAAGTATCCGTAATGGTGGCAATCGTGTTGGGATTAATTATCGGCATACTTATAAAAAAAGTTAGATTGGGAATTATTTTAGGATTACTTATTGGCGGCGCAATTGTATTCCTCAGTTGGCTAAAAACACAAAGAAAAAACGATGACTGAAAAAGAGAATGATAAAATTCCTTTATTTAAAAAATGGAGCCATTGGTATCTGGTTGTTATTGGCTTTTTACTGTTACTGGTAATTCTTTTTTATTACTTCACTAAACGATTTTCATGAAGCCGATTGATTGGATTGTTTTAGTTGTAACGCTGCTGGTAATTATCAGTTACGGTTTGTATAAAAGCCGTACTTCAAAAAATCTGGATGGATATTTTCTTTCTAACCGTAGTTTGCCCTGGGGCTTAATTTTATTAAGCATCATGGGCACGCAGGCAAGTGCTATTACTTTTCTTGCAGCACCCGGTCAGGCTTACACAGATGGGATGCGGTTTGTACAATATTATTTCGGGTTACCGTTAGCAATGATTGTAATCTGTATTTTCTTTGTTCCGATTTTCAGCCGGTTAAAAGTTTATACGGCGTATGAATTTTTAGAAAACCGGTTTGATGGCAAAACAAGAACACTTACCTCTTTTTTATTTTTATTACAACGGGGCGTATCTACAGGTATCAGTGTATTTGCACCTTCATTAATTCTTTCATCTTTGTTAGGATGGAATATTTACTGGACAAATTTATTTATGGGCGGCTTATTGATTATTTATACAATCAGCGGCGGTGCAAAGGCAGTTGCTTATACTCAACAGTTGCAACTCATTATTATTTTCACGGGTATGTTTCTGGCTGCTTATATGGTGGTACATATGCTACCCGAAGGAGTTGGTTTTATAGATGCACTGCAAGTGAGCGGAAAAATGGGCAAGCTAAATGTGATAACAACGGGTTTTGAAAAAGGAAATGGTTTTGACTGGGGCGATAAATATAATATCTGGAGTGGTGTAATCGGTGGATTTTTTCTTGCACTATCTTATTTTGGGACCGACCAAAGCCAGGTAGGAAGATATCTTACTGCAAAATCTTTGCGGGAAAGCAGAATGGGTTTGTTAATGAACGGCCTGGTGAAAGTGCCCATGCAGTTTGCAATCTTATTAATTGGTGCATTGGTTTTTACTTTTTATCAATTTAATAATGCACCCTTATTTTTTAATCAAAGCCAGTTAACAAAAGTTGAAAATTCTATTTATAAAGACTCCTTGCTCGTTGTTCAAAAACAATATGATGATTTGAGTGAACGAAAGAAAACGGTTGTAATGGCATTTTCAAATGCGGGCACAAAAGAACTAAGCAATGAGAAGGCTGTTGAGCTAAAACAATTGCAGTATCAGTCGGACAGTTTACGTAAAAAAGTAAAAACCTGGATGAAGACAAAAGCCGTAGGTGGTGATGACAACGATACGAATTATATTTTTCTCCGCTTTGTGGTTGATAATCTTCCCGCAGGATTGGTGGGTTTGTTAATTGCTATTATTTTTCTTGCATCCTGGGGTAGTATAGCAGCGGCTATTAATTCGCTTGCATCAAGTACGATGATTGATTTTCATAAACGATTTTCAAAAAAAGAGGGCACAGAAAAAAAGGATTACCATACTTCAAAATATTATACGTTGGCATGGGGTGTCTTTTGTATTATCATTGCCATGTATGCTCATAATATGGGCAATAGTTTAATTGAAACCGTAAATGAACTGGGGTCATTATTTTATGGTTCAATACTCGGTGTATTTCTGGTCGCTTTCTTTTTTAAGAAAATAATAAACGGCTCAGTTGTATTTTATGCAACGTTAATTACGCAGTTATTAATTTTTGCAATTTATATTCCCACAAAATTAAAAATCTTCGGATTAAGTTTTCTTTGGTTAAACCCGATTGGAGCTTTTGGAGTTATACTTTTCAGCTTGCTTCTGAATCGAATAATTAAAAATGGATTGACAAGTATTTCTAAGGTAGAATAATATTACTCGATTAGAGTTTTGTTTTACCGGGAATAAAATGAAATATCTTCTCAGCAGAGTCTTGTCATGCCGAGGCTTTGCGAGGCAACTCAGAGATGTCGGGCATTGGAAGTCTTTTAATTTAAATGCAACTTAAATAATCAATTCCTTAAGAGATTCCTCGCAAAGTCTCGGAAAGACAAGACTCCTACGTATTGATTATTAATATAGAATTAAAACTTCAGTACAATTGAAAAAATACAGGATTGCTGCTTAACTGCCGAATGTATACCGGTATTCAATTCTTCCGGTTTGTTGTTTGTACCGGTTAAACAATACTTCTTTTGTTTTTAAACCCCTTTCATTATATTGAAAACGCCAGATGATATAGGCAATTCGTGTATCATTTACGGTAGATATTTTTTGTAGCACCTGGTTGTTGGCATCATACTCAAACATAAAGTCAGGCAGTAATTTTCCTGCTTTTTTATTATAGCGTACTACGTCCGACAATCTGTTTTGAGCATCGTAATAAAATAAAACTGAATCAAACCTTGATCCTTTTCTTATTAAGATTTCATCGGCTACATTGTTTCTTTCATCCATACTAAATTGGTAAAGTGTACTGTCCTTTCCATTCATAATCTTCCACATTTTTTCTGGCTGTCCGGTTGTGTTGTAAATCCATTTATGCTCTTCATAAATTTTTACATCGTTATCTATATTTGAAACGGTGTTAAAAACGGAAAGTATTTTCCCATTCTTATCATATTGATATGTTGAAACACTTTTTGCGCCATTTGCTGAGTCGGTTTGAACAGCCAGTTTTCCTGTTTCATCAAAGCGATAGTAAATAGTCGATTTTACTTTTTCAGCATATGAAGAAATTTTCAGCAAGCGGCCATTTTCTTTTATTTCCTGTAATTCAATAAAATCCGAATTCTTTATTCCTTCAGCATCAAACCCAATTGCATTTACCGAAGCAACTTTGTTCGTTGTGTAATTTTTCATCCGCTGATTCAATTCTTCAGTGCCAATAATATCGTTGTAGTAAAATTGTGATTGTGCAGCAACTGCATAGAAAAAAAAGAGAAGGGATAATAGGTTTTTCATTGGACGATTAAGTTGTTGATGCAAAAATACCGGAATTGTATATTAAAACGGGAAAGAATATTGAATTGTACTTTTTGTAAGTATTTTTAAGAAAATTTTAATTGTGAGCCACGCACCACAGCGCATCGAAAAGGATTGTTTGAATTGCGGCACCATTGTGCAAGGTCATTATTGCCAGAATTGTGGTCAGGAAAATATTGTGCCGAAGGAAACTTTCTGGCATATGTTCACACATTTTTTTTACGACATCACCCATTTTGATGGCAGCTTTTTTACCACATTAAAAGATTTGTTATTCAAACCGGGTTTTCTTACTAAGGAATATATGAAAGGTCGCCGCAAATCCTACCTGCACCCTGTTCGGATGTATGTTTTTACGTCGGCAGTTTTTTTTCTGGTGTTCTTTTCATTGTACAATGTAAAGGAATCAGATATTGAAATTAAGACACCGGCAACTATTGATGTGCCGGGTAATAAAAGCGATTCACTTGATCGTAATAGCATTTCAAATGTTCCAGACCTAAAACCAATTGGTGATAGCTTGGAGATTATGAAAATTGATACAACCAAAAAAAACAAAACAGATAAAGGTGTATTTAATGTAAACTTTGGCAGGGCAGCTAAATATAAAACTATAAATGAGTACGATTCTGCAGAACGTAGCATGCCGAAAAATAAAAGAGACAATTGGTTTGTAAGATTAATTACTAAAAAATCAATTACGATTAACCAACGCTACAAGGGCAAGGAAAATACGTTAATGGTTGATTTGTCAAATAAATTTATTCATTCAGTTCCTTATATCTTGTTTGCATCGCTGCCCCTGTTTGCGTTGTTTTTAAAATTACTTTATATCCGCAGAAAACAATTCTATTATGCCGACCATGGGGTGT
>JANOFP010000269.1:0-2909 GCA_031413675.1 Bacteroidota bacterium | reverse complement strand
CGGTAAGTGAAGGCAATGAAATCTTAGTGTCTGGAAGGTTTAATCCTTTTTTAGGGAGCAAAATACCGGCTAAAGTAACTACGACTCTTACATTGTTATCAGCAGTAATTTCCTGTACTTTCACTTCTATTTTTCCATCATCAATCATGATCGTTTCTCCAGGCTGTACATCGTCATGCAGGTTGGGATAACTTACATAAATTTTTTCTTTTGTGCCAATTACTTTTTCATTAGTGAAAGTAAGAATATCACCTTCCTTTAATTCCAATGCACCATTTTCTATATCTCCAACACGAAGTTTGGGCCCTTGCAAATCGGCAAGTATTGCAATATTATAAGGTTCTTTTTTATTTAACTCACGGATGTATTCAATAATACGAAGTTTATCTTCATGCGATCCATGCGAAAAATTTAATCTGAAAACATTAACCCCGGCTTTTACTAATTGCAATAGTTGTTCGTAACTGTCACATGCGGGGCCAACCGTAGCAACAATCTTTGTTCTTTTAGTCGAATGTTCTAACCCCGCTTTATTATCAAACTCTTTGTGGAGGTATTTCTCAATATTTTTTGACATGTTCTGGTTGCTTGATGTTTGTTACTTGTTCCTTGAATCTTATTTTGTAGTGCTTGTAATTTCTTATTTTAACTTGCCAATATTTTTACGATTCGCATCCATTCATCACTAATTTTACCTTTGTTTTTAACGGCCGCCTCAAGAGGAATATAATGCATCTTATTATTCAGTATTCCAACAAATACATTATGTCTTCCTTCCAGCAGGCTTTCTACTGCATGAAAACCCATCCGGCTTGCTATCAATCGGTCAATACAGGAAGGCGATCCTCCACGTTGTATATGTCCAAGAATACAAACACGTATTTCAGCTTTTGGTAAATTTTCTTTTAAAACTTTTTGCACTTCATTTGCTCCGCCAAACTCATCACCCTCGGCCACCACAATCAGGTTTACCAATTTCTTTCTTCTTTCTTTTTCCTTTAATGAGTCAATGATATTATTTATGTCTGTCTTTCTTTCTGGTATTAAAATATTTTCTGCGCCGGTTGCAATACCGCTGTGCAATGCAATATAGCCTGCATCACGTCCCATTACCTCAATGATAAAGATTCTGTCGTGAGCATCCATCGTATCACGAATCTTATCTATAGCTTCTACCGCAGTATTTACCGCTGTATCAAAGCCTATCGTAAAATCGGTGCCTGCAATATCCTTATCGATTGTACCCGCTATTCCAATGCATGGAATATCAAACTCAGTACTAAATTTAACAGCACCACGAAAACTACCATCACCGCCAATAATCACTACTCCGTCAATCTCCCGTTTCTTCAGATTTTCATACGCTTTTTTTCTTCCTTCGTATTCAAAAAAATCCTTGCAGCGTGCCGTTTTTAGAACGGTACCTCCCCGTTGTATAATATTCGCTACAGATTTAGTATCCATTTGAATAATATCATCATCAATCATTCCCTGGTAACCTCTCATGATTCCATAAACCTCCAAACCATGATATAGACCTGTACGGACAACAGCACGGATGGCTGCATTCATACCCGGCGCATCACCACCTGATGTAAGAACGCCGATCCTTGAAACTTTTTTTATACTCATTCATTTAAATTTAATACTACCTTTTTTATCCTTTATTTTAACATTGAAATATTTCCGTTTATCATTCAAAAAGGCTTTCAAAAATAAGGATTTAAAAGGATTGAGTTATGAGACATGAGAATCTTTACCTTTAAAGGTGAATAAAAACTTTTTTATTATGAAACTGCAAACGTTTGTTACAACTTTATTACTTGCCCCTGTATTTGTATTAGCACAATTTACTTACCCCGAAACAAAGAAAGTGGATTCTTCCACTACTTATAATGGAATGGTAGTAGCCGATCCTTACCGATGGTTAGAGAATGACCGTAGCCAGGAAACCAAAGATTGGGTAACGGCAGAAAACAAAGTAACATTTGACTACCTGAGCCAAATTCCATACCGTGCCCAATGGCAAAAAAGGCTGGAAGAAATTAATGACTATCCGAAATATTCTTCACCATCCCGTAACAATGAATATTTCTATTTTTCAAAAAACAGTGGATTACAAAATCAAAGCGTTTTATTCAGACAAAAAGGATTGAATGGAAAACCTGAAATGCTTTTAGATCCCAATAAATTTTCTGCTGATGGTACTACCTCGCTTGGCACATTTTCAATTTCAAAAAATGGAAAATATGCTGTCGTTGGAAAATCAATTGGTGGAAGTGACTGGCGAACACTATTTGTTATGGATTTGACCACAAAAAAATATTTAAAAGACTCACTTGCCTGGGTAAAAGTTTCAGGTGCAAGCTGGCATAGCGATGGTTTTTATTATAGCCGCTACCCAACACCGGAAAAAGGAAAAGAACTTTCAACTAAAAATGAAAATCATCAGGTTTATTATCATAAGGCTGGAACCGATCAATCCGAAGATAGATTAGTTTATGAAGATGCCGCAAATCCACAACGCTTTCATGGTGTGTTTACCAATGAAGATGAAAAATATGTTTTTCTAAATATTAGTGACCGGGGAAAAGCAAAAACCGGAAATGCACTTTGGTATTTCGAAGCTTCCAATACCGACAAGAAATTTAAACCTATCATTCAAGACGCAACTGATTATGATTACAATTTTGTAGAAGCAATCAATGGGAAATTTTTAATGCTTACAAATGATGGAGCAAAAAATAGAAAATTGATTTCTTTTGATCCAAATAATCCCGAACCTTCTAACTGGAAAACGATAATATCAGAGAAAGAAGAAAATCTTACTTCGGTTACTTCTGCTGGTGGTAAACTTTTTGTTTCTTATTTAAAAGATGTAACCACCCGTGTATATGTTTATGATTTTA
>JANOFP010000268.1:0-3335 GCA_031413675.1 Bacteroidota bacterium | reverse complement strand
TCCACTTTTGCTTTTTCGAACAAACTATTTTTATCGCCATAGCTTTTAAACACTCTGGTAATAGCCCGGCGAAATCCAGCAACGTGTGTACCGCCTTCTATGGTATTAATATTATTTACGTACGAGTAAATATGTTCATTGAAAGAATCGTTATAACACATCGCTACTTCTACTACCACATTGGTTACTTCATCTCTGCCTTCTACAAATAAAACTTTTGGAATAAGATTATTTCTGCCTGCACTTTTATCCAGCATCTCTACAAACTCAACTATACCACCTTCGCTGTAAAAAATTTTACTCCAATTTGAACCATCTTCATTTTTTTCGCGGATATCATTTAGTATAATTTTTACCCCTTTATTCAAATAAGAAAGTTCACGTAACCGCCCTTCCAGTATTTCTTTTCTGAATGTAGTAACCGTAAAAATAGAATCATCAGGCCAAAAGGTAACTGTAGTGCCATGTTTATCACTGTTACCTATTTCCCGAACAGCATATTGCGGTACACCAATTTTATATTGTTGCTCATATATTTTTCCATCCCGAAAAACGATTACATGCAAATCTTTACTCAATGCATTTACACAACTAACACCCACACCATGTAAACCGCCGGAAACTTTATACGAACCTTTATCAAATTTTCCTCCGGCATGCAATACCGTCATTACTACTTCTAGTGCACTTCTTTTTTCTTTTGTATGTATTGCTGTGGGAATACCGCGACCATCATCCGATACTGAAACCGAATTGTCTTCGTGAATGGTTACCGAAATATTTTTACAATAACCACCCAATGCTTCATCAATGGAGTTGTCAACTACTTCATAAACTAAATGATGCAATCCTTTTTCACTGATATCGCCGATGTACATGGCGGGTCGTTTACGTACTGCTTCCAATCCTTCTAAAACCTGGATACTATCTGCGCCGTAAGAGCCTTCTTTTGGGATAATTTTTTCTAAATTCTCAGAGTTCATATAATGCCGGTAGACTGTGTTTTTGAATGAGGTTTACAGGCTTGCGAATGTACGGAAATGGCTTTGTTTATACGGGTTTCAAAAGGGGTATTTTGTTATTTTTTTTGCACCAAAGTGAATAAGAAAATAGTCCTATACGGAATGTAGTTTTTTAAGAAAAATTGTTGAAAAATGGGATGAATTTGAGTAAGAAATAAAGGGGTAAATTTCAACAACCAACTCCAACTAATTTTTAACTATCTGCGCCACCAAATCAGCCTCAGTACAAACCTTATTGCCGACATATACTGTGCCTCTCATTTCACATATACCCCGGCGGATAGGTGCCATTAATTCCATTTTCAAAATCATAGTATCACCCGGCACTACTTTCTGTTTGAATTTGCAGTTATCTATTTTTAAAAAATAAGTATCATATTTTCCTTCGCCGGCAAGATTGATGGCGAGAATACCGCCAGTTTGTGCAAGGGCTTCTATTTGCAATACGCCGGGCATTACGGGGTTGCCGGGAAAATGTCCTGCAAAAAACCATTCATTAAAGGTTACGTTTTTTATGCCGATGATTTTTGTATCGGTGAGTTCAATGATTTTATCAACTAATAAAAAAGGATAGCGATGCGGCAGTTTGTTTTCAATTTGTTGCTGGTTATATACTGCCGGCAATGTGGGGTTATAAACAGGCACATCTTTCGTGTGTTTATTTTTTTTTATGTACTGTTTTATTTTTTTTGCAAACTCTACATTGGTGCTGTGGCCGGGACGGTTGGCAATCATCCTTGCTTTGATGGGATAGCCAATCAAGGCAAGGTCACCTATTACATCTAATAGTTTATGCCGGGCAGGTTCATTAGGAAAACGTAACTCCAGGTTATTGAGATAGCCTTCACTTTTTACTTCTATCTTTTCTTTTTTAAATATTTTTTGCAATCGTACCAATTCTTTATCATCAACAGGTTTGTCAACAATTACAATCGCATTGTTTACATCACCACCTTTGATAAGGTTATTATCCAAAAGCATTTCAAGTTCATGTAAAAAACAAAAAGTGCGGCATGGGGCAATTTCAGTTTTAAAATCACGGATGTTTTTTAACCCCGCATGTTGTGTGCCAAGCACCGGGCTATTGAAATCAATCAAAGTAGTAACAGAATATTCAGGGGCAGGCATTGCTACCATTTCCACTCTTTTGCTTTCGTCGTAGTGATAAATATTTTCGTCAATACTATACCATGCTTTTGCAGCATCTTGTTCTACCACACCTGCAGCTTCTATTATTTCTACAAAAGGCTGAGAGCTTCCGTCAATAATTGGCATTTCAGGACCGTTTACTTCTATCAAACAATTATCAACGCCCATACCTACTAATGCAGCAAGCACATGCTCTACAGTGCTTACTTTAGCGCCATTTGCTTCTAAAGTTGTACCACGGCTTACATCTGTTACCAAATCGCAATCTGCTTTAATGATAGGTCTATTGTCCAGATCAATTCGTTGAAATTGAAAACCAAAACCGGCATTGGCGGGTTTCAATGTCATATCGGCTAAAATACCTGTATGCAATCCGGTACCGGAAATACTAACTGATGAACCAAGCGTATGTTGTTTATCGGGATTGAAGTTTTCAGTCATGTTCTTTTGTTAAGCAGGGCAAATATAGCTGGAAAGAATTTAGTGAGAAAGCTAAGGAACTTTTGTTTGCATTTCAGTTTGAAATTTATAATTACTCATAAATCTATCGGAGTCTTGTCATTCCGAGCCGAATTTAATGATTCTTTAAATTTAAAGCATCTAGGCGAGGAATCTCATACAGTCATTACAGTCTGAGATTCCTCAACTATCTTTTCCTATTTCAGAGTGTGTCTTAAATTTACCGTTTCGGAATGACAAGACTCCGATTGTTTGATAAAATTCTTTGAGTTTTCTGGAAAAGCAGCACACCGATTGTTAATAAATTTTAATTGGAACACAACTAAACTTTCTCTGCCAATAATTGTTTTACTATCGCCTCAAGCTCTTTAATTCTTTTTTCCATTTCAGGAAGTTTGCGTGCAAGGGCTTGACTTCGTAATGCAGCTGTCATTTCATATGCTGGCGAACCGGTAACTGATTTACCCGGTTCCATTGATTTACTTACGCCACTTTGCGCATTTATTTTTGCACCGTCACCGATTGTTATATGACCAACAATACCAGCCTGCCCGCCAATTAAAACACGATTACCAATTTTTGTACTACCGCTGATTCCGGTTTGTGCTGCTATAACTGTACTGTTTCCTATTTCTACATTATGTGCTATTTGAATAAGGTTATCGAGTTTTGCTCCAGCTTTGATTAATGTTGAACCCATCGTTG
>JANOFP010000267.1:0-6090 GCA_031413675.1 Bacteroidota bacterium | reverse complement strand
ACCCGAATATTTGCCATAGAGCCTTCCATGGCTGCAATCCTTGCTTCCAAAATTCCCTGTGCTTCTTTTGCCGCATCGTACTCAGCATTTTCTTTCAAGTCACCTTTTTCCCTTGCCTCGGCTATGGCACGGGAAGCTGCGGGGCGGTCCACGCCTTTCATACGCTGCAAATCAATTTTCATTTGCTCCAGCGTTTCCTTTTTCACATATTGTAGTTCACTCATAACATCTTTTTTTCGGGTAAAAGAAAAAAATAACAACGCCCCGGCAGAATGACTGCGAAGCGTTGCATTTAATTGATACCGCAAAAATAAAAGAATATTTTTTAAATGAGGAAATCAGTTTGTCAATTAGGATTCACTCCCTCCCAAATTCATAAACCCGTTCATTGCTCAACGAATATTCCACTGCACGAATGGTTCGCCAGGTATTGCGAAAATTAAAATCATCAAACTCCCAAAATAAAAACCGGTTGCGGATAAAATTCACTAACTCTATTTTTAAATGCCTTAATTGTCTATTATCCGTATTACCTGACGATGAATTAAAATTGGAAACTGAATAATTATCCGCATGCCAGTAACCGGTAAGCGTATCCGTGCTATTGGCATACATGGCACTCCCATTTTCAAAAAAAGTGAATATGCCCGATTCATACCCTGTAGTAAAATGATCCCGATCGAAGGTTCTTTGCCTATAACTTGCTTTTAGTTTCCACTTACCAACCAGGCGGTCTTCAATATTTTTCCGGCAATTGGTAAATAAAAATGTAATGATACATGAGAGGAGTAAATATTTTTTCATAAATAGTTTTCCTTATTACCGAAATAATTATACCCGAATTATTTCATCTGCATTTCTTAACAAAGAATTGACGAACAATCCCATTTTACATTTATTCATTTTACATTTGCACAGATATTTCCAAAATCCTGTTGCATGAAAAAACGTATTTCCACATTTTTCTTTTTTACCCTTTTGCTATTTCAATCCGGAGTAGCACAACAAACTCCAGACAGTACATCACAAACTTTAGAAACGGTAATTATTAAAGCATATGAAGGCAACCGGAAACTGAAAGAAGTGGCAGCAGGTATTAATTCTATTTCAGCCATACACCTTAACCGTTTTGATAATGCAAACATTTTATCGGCTGTAAATGCAACACCCGGTGTAAGAATGGAAGAACGAAGCCCCGGCAGCTACCGGCTGAATATGCGGGGTAGTTCATTACGTTCACCGTTTGGAGTACGCAATGTAAAAATTTACTGGAATGATATTCCGTTTACTGATCCCGGAGGTAATACGTATTTAAACCAACTGAGTGTTTATAATTTTCAATCGATTGAAATTATTAAAGGTCCTTCGGGTAGTTTGTATGGTGCCGGCAACGGTGGCGCTATGCTTATCAATCAAAATCCGGTTATACCTAAAGATGATTTGAATATTAATTATACCGATGGAAGCTTTCATAACAATGGATTGAATATTCAGTTACATACCGGAAATGATAAATTGGCAAGCTCCTTTAATATCGGACGGATGACTAAAGATGGCTATCGGAATCATACTCAACTGAAAAGAGATGTGGCGACCTGGCAAATGCAGTTAAAGACTTCTGAAAAAAATAAATTGGTGTTTAATTTTTTATACGGCAATTTATTTTATGAAACTCCCGGCGGATTAACAAGAACAGAATATAATCTGAATTCAAAATCGGCAAGACCCGCAGCAGGTATATTTCCCTCTGCAGAAACGGCAAAAGCTGCTATCTATCAAAAAATGTTCTTAGGTGGTATTACAAATCATTTGGAAATAAATAAGCAGTTGAGTAATACAACCACTCTATATGCAATGCAGGTTGATATAAAAAATCCAACGTTTCGTAATTATGAAAAAAGAGATGAACCCAGTTATGGTGGCCGTACTGTTTTTAAATGGAGCCCCTCAGCCTTCAATACAAAAACAACTATCGTATTTGGTGCAGAGGCGCAACGGGGAAATTTTAATATAGTTACCTATACCAATCAGAATGGTACGCCCAATAACTTACTTACCAATGATGACGTAAAAAACAGGAATTTTTTATTCTTTACACAAACTGATTTTTCACTCAAAAATAATTTTAATATTACCGCAGGTGCAAGTTTAAGTGGTTTTAAGGTTGATATTAAAAGATTGAATGTTGCCAATCCCGTAACACAAAGTCGTAGTTATCGTAATGAAATTTCGCCCCGGCTTGCCATTTCAAAAAAAGTAATAAAAGACTTATGGCTCTATGGCTCTGTTGCAAAAGGGTTTTCCCCGCCTACTGTTGCTGAAGTATTGCCATCCACCAGTGTAATAAGCACATCGCTCAATGCCGAACATGGTATTAGTTATGAAACTGGAATAAAATTAACGGGGTTGAAAAATAAAATTTATGCAGAAGCAATTTTTTTCTTTTACAAATTAAACGATGCAATCGTACTAAGACGTGATGCGAATAATGCTGACTTTTTTGTGAATGCAGGAAGCACTACTCAAAAAGGGTTGGAATGGCAGGTGCAATACATCATCATAAAAAATGAAACGGCTAAGTTGAATAATCTATCGCTGAAAATTTCACATACACTGAATGATTTCAGGTATAAAGATTTTAAACAAGTAACCACTGATTTTTCTAAAAAAGCATTACCGGGAGTTCCTAAAAATACATTTGCAGCCTTACTTGATATTTCATTAAAGGCTGGATTGTATCTACACGCCACGTATTATTATGGTGACAAAATTGCACTCAATGATGCAAATACAGAATATGCAACCTCCTATAATTTAATGGCGTTAAAATTTGGTTGGAAAACAAATATCCCAACTAAATCAAACTTTGATTTCTTTGCAGGGGTTGACAACCTCCTTGATGAAAAATATAGTTTAGGTAATGATGTAAATGCGGCAGGTGGAAGATTTTTTAATACGGCTGCGGGTATAAATGTTTATGCAGGTATTTCTATACATTTTACAAAATTGAAAAGAGCAAAGCTCTAATTCATTCCTAATTTTTCTAAAAGTATAATTGCCATTTTATAAAAAGCTTCGTGACTATAGCCTGCTATATGCGGAGTAATAAGAACATTCGGTTGTTGTAATAACCAATTGAGTTGTTCCTGTTCTTCGATTGAGTATGTTTTTAGTTTTTCATTTTCCAATACATCCAAAGCTGCTCCTGCAATTTTATTTTCTTTCAACGCATTGATTAATGCAACGGTATCTGTTACAGGACCCCGACATGTGTTCAGCACCCAGGGTTTGTTATGAAGTGCATTAAAGAAATGCTCTCCCCCCATGTGATGTGTTTCATCAGTAAGTGGTACATGAAAACTGATAACATCAGCATAGCGGCAAATCTGTTCCAGATTTGCTTCGCGGATATATTCATTTCCAAAATCAAATTTATATTTATCATACGCCAGCACGGTAACATGAAATGGCTGCAACAGATTTGCAAATGCAGAACCCGTATTTCCAAAACCAATAATCCCTACTGTTTTACCCGTTAATTCATATCCGCGGTTTTCATTGCGCAGCCATTTACCATCTTTAATCTGCTCATGCGATGCTGCAAGGTTATTCATAAGGCATAAAAGCATACCAAGTGTATGCTCACCTACTGCATTCCGGTTTCCTTCGGGGCTGCTTACACATTTAATATTTTTGCTTTCTGCATAATCCACATCTATTAATTCCATTCCACTTCCTAATCTTCCAATCCATTTTAAATGATGCGCTTTATCAAGAATTGCTTTATCAATTTTTATCCGGGTTGTTACTACCAATCCTTCCACGTCATTTACTAACTCATCTAATTCATCGTATGAAATTTCAGGAAGATAAAGTACTTCATAGCCTTTCTTTGTTAACTGTTCCATAAAAACCTGATGCGTCTTTGCTGTAATTATTATTTTAGCCATTGCTTTTATATCATTTTAAAAGTGAGCTGTGCAAATTCTTTTACGGTCAATTGCTCGGCTCTTTTATTAAACAACTCATCTTGTAAATACGCTGCATCAAACAATCCTTTTACCGGATTTCGCAACATTTTTCGTCTTTGATTGAATGCAGCTTTTACTAATACAAAAAAATTTTTCTCCGATTTCATTTTCAATTTTTCTTTTACCGGTGTTAATCGTATTACAGCACTTTTGACTTTTGGCGGCGGCTGAAAACAGGAAGGACTTACTTCAAATAAATATTCAACATCATAAAAAGCCTGTACCAAAACACTCAGCACACCATATGTTTTATTCCCTTCTTTTGCTGCGGCACGTTGCGCTACTTCTTTTTGAAACATACCAATTACACATGTTACCTCTTCTTTCCATTCCAGCACTTTAAATAAAATTTGCGTTGAAATATTGTAGGGAAAATTTCCAATAACTGTAAAATTTCCTTCAAACGGTTTTTCAATTTCTAAAAAACTCTGATGAATAATTTTATTCTTTAGTTGGGGAAATGTTTTTACCAGGTACTCCACTTTCTCATCATCCAATTCCACCGCCTTAAATTCAATATCAGCTAACTGAAGTAAGTATTTTGTCAACGCACCTCCACCGGGTCCTACTTCCAGTAGCTGATTATACGGTTGTTGTTGCAAGGCATCAACAATTTTGCGGCATATATTTTCATCTTTTAAAAAATGTTGTCCCAGCGATTTCTTCAGCTTAAACATAAGAGCAAATGTATAGCAAGCAGGGTTATAAAATAAAAACCCCTTCAATTAAGAAAGGGTTTTATTCAGGATAAAGCTCAACGGTTCTGACTATTTTGAAATAATTATTTTCTGAATAAATGTATTTTCATCTACAATCATTTTTATAAAATATGCACCGGGCTGACTATTATCCAGCTCGGGCAAACTGATTGTATTATTTCCTGCGTATAAAATTATTTTTTTATGGCTGATGGTTTTACTGTTTATATCCGTAATGATATATACAGCTTCACCTCCCTTTATAGAACTAACGGAGGCAAATAATTTTTCTGAAACAGATGGATTGGGATAAATCAACAAGCCACTTTTTATTACACTACTAATTCTAACCGATACAATATTGCTGTAAATGATGCGTCCATTTTTTCCGATAAGCCTTAGCCGGTAATAAATAATTGTCGAATTGATATTGCTTACATCGTGATTTGAAGAATAAGCCAAAGTACCGGATTCATCAGCGGCCTTTACAACTTCAACTAAATCAAAATTATTTTTATCCAGACTGTATTCAAGGGTAAAAGAATTTATTTGCTCATTGTGATTTACCCTCCAGTGCAGGCTTGTTTTATTTTTATTCAGCACCCCACTGAATTCAGCAAGATTATTATCCAATAAACCGCAATCATTAAATCGCAAAATTGCAATTGTGTCATCAGCATATAAAGAACAGCCCACTTGCAGGTATTGCCTGACAATATAAGTTCCTGCAGTATCTACATTGATAGAAGGGCCGGTAGTGCTGCCGACAATATTGCCATCCGGAGTTGACCATATATAAGTGGACGTAGCTACTGGATTTCTAACATATATATTACTTATACTTCCCGTATCGCAGATATAAGGAGTTATTGTTTCTAACTGTGCCCTTGGTGCAAGGAATAAATCAGTAGGCGCCACGAAATCTTTTAATTCTGCAGTAAAGGATGCAGATGCCCGTGTTTTTACAACAATCCGGTTAAAAGGGGTTCCGCAAATATCTCCTCCCAGCAAGGTTACCGGGTCGAGGCCTAATTTAGAGAGGTTCACAGAGAATTCAATAAATTGATCTGCGATATATTTTCCATTAATAGTAGAGGCAGGTCCGCCACCAGTATATGCAAGACTATTGTCTTGTAAAACCAGCCCAAAAGGCCCCGACCATGTATTATTAGCACTTCCCAGACCTGTATAAAATGCACCCGCAGTTTTTGGAGATATACTGGCATAACCATATAAAGCAGCCGCACTGGCACCATCAAATAAGCCACTCCAGTTAAAAGCTGTTGGTACTACAGTTTGCCAGTCTGTTTTTTTAACCCATACCCGTGCCTCAATTTTAGTTAAAGTTCCGCTTTGGAATT
>JANOFP010000266.1:0-3232 GCA_031413675.1 Bacteroidota bacterium | reverse complement strand
GTGCTACGCTAACTGCACCAGGTATTGCTGGTCTGGTATTGACTATTGGCATGGCGGTGGATACGAACGTAATTATTTATGAACGTATCAAAGAAGAATTGACAAAGGGTAAAGGATATCTGGGTGCCATACAGGAAGGATATAAAAGATCTTTACCACCCGTTATTGATGCTCACGTTACTACATTCTTAACTGCTTTGATATTGTTTAACTTTTTCAAAACAGGACCTATACGTGGTTTTGCAACCACTCAAATGTTGGGTATTACTTTATCCTTATTCTGCGGAATATTATTGAGCCGCTGGGTAACAGAATGGTTTACGAATAAAAAGAAACATCTTGAATATTTTACGGGTGTAAGCCGCCGAGTATTCAAACATGCAAAATTTAAATTTATTGAATATCGTAAGTATGCATATGTTATTTCAATGATTGTACTTGCATTGGGTATTGGCTCTTATTTCAACGGATTTAATTATGGCGTTGAGTTTAGTGGTGGGCATCGCTATAAAGTAAAATTTGATAAAGAAGTAAATGTTGAGCAAGTACGTACGGAATTAAAAACTGCATTTGGTGGTGAAAACTCAATCATCAAAACAGTTGGTAATACACAGACACTTGAAATCACAACTTCGTATTTAATAGACGATACAAGACCTGAAGCAGATTCAATCATTCAGGATAAACTGCAAAGTGGATTAAAGGCGCATGGTAAAACAGAAGTGCTGAGTAAATCAACCGTAAAACCAACAATAGCTGATGACCTGAAGAAAGGCGCCGTGAAAGCAACTCTTTTCGCATTGTTTATCATTTTCATTTACATCTTAATCCGTTTCCGTGACTGGCGATATTCTTTTGGTACCATCGTTGCATTGCTACACGACGTATTTATTACGTTGGCCGTGTTTTCATTTTTAAAAAATATTGTTCCTTTCCCATTGGAAATAGACCAGCATTTTATTGCAGCCGTACTTACGGTAATTGGTTTCTCCATGAACGATACGGTAATTGTATTTGACAGGATACGTGAATACAGCCGGCAAATGAAAGGAGAATCGAAAGCCACCATTATTAACCGTGCTATCAATGATACCCTGAGTCGTACTATTATGACTTCACTCACGGTATTTATTACGATCCTTATCCTTTTCTTGGTAGGCGGAGAGGTAACAAAAGGATTTGCATTTGCGATGTTGATTGGTGTTATCACTGGAACCTACTCATCAATTTTTGTAGCAGCGCCGATACTGGTAGATATTGCTAAGAGCAAACCTTTAGGTGTATCTGATGAACATGAAATAAAAAAATAATTTATTTATAGAACTGATAAAGAACCCTGCCATTGGCGGGGTTTTTTATTAGTCACTTATTACACGAACTACATGAATAGTTCATTTCATTTAATTCCAGTTTTTCATTTTTTAATACCCGTTGACCCATTAGAATGTTGTCATACCGAAACGGTAAAGTTAGTAAACATCATTATTTAGGAACTGGCAGTTGAGGTATCTCATACTGTTTCGGCTCTTTGAGATTCCTCGCTGAGACTCTTTTATATTAAAAAATCATTAAGTTAAGCTCGGAATGACAAGACTCTGGCTAATTGATGATTTATTATTAAGTTAAAATAAAACCTATCAAATTTTCCGCCTGTCATTCTTATTCACTATTTGTAGTAATTTGCCTACCCAAAATGAAAGGTTTTAATTTTTCAAAATATAATCCCAATGCTGATGGCAAAACAACATTTCAACAGTTGCTGGATATTTTCATGCAATTACTCACCTATACAAGTGGCGATGTAGCAGAAGCATTATCCTGGATGAATGAACTAGACAAACAATATCAATTAACAAATGATAAATATGGTGTAGGCGATTTTATTGATGAGCTAAAAGACAAAGGATACATTACAGACGATAATCAACCCGGCGAAATAAAAATTACGCCTAAAACTGAGCAGGGCATCCGTAAAAAAAGCTTGGAAGAAATTTTTGCCAAACTAAAGAAAACAAAAAAAGGAGATCATCGAAGCTTCAAACCCGGTATGGGTGATGAAACGAACCCCGAAACAAGACCTTACCGGTTTGGAGACATGCCAGAGCAAATTGATTTTACAGAAAGCATCCGCAATGCACAGATCAACCATGGCATTGACAGTTTTATGATGCAGGAAGATGATCTTACTATCCGCGAAACTGATTTTAAATCTCAGACAAGTACTGTATTGATGATTGATATTTCCCATTCAATGATTTTATATGGTGAAGACAGAATAACGCCAGCCAAAAAAGTAGCCATGGCTCTTAGCGAACTGATTACAACAAAATATCCAAAGGATACATTGGATATTGTTGTGTTTGGCAATGATGCATGGACTATTGAAATAAAAGATTTGCCTTATTTACAAGTCGGACCTTATCATACAAATACAGTTGCAGGTCTGGAACTGGCAATGGATATTCTGAGAAGAAGAAAAAATCCGAATAAACAGATTTTTATGATTACCGATGGTAAACCTACCTGTTTAAAAATTGGCAAACGGTATTATAAAAATAGTTTTGGTATAGATCGAAAAGTAGTGAACCGTTGCATCAATCTTGCAGCGCAATGCAAAAAATTAAAAATACCCATTACTACATTTATGATTGCTACAGACCCCTACCTGCAGCGTTTTGTTCAGGAATTTACCGAAATGAATAATGGCAAAGCTTTTTTTGCATCGCTGGATAAACTGGGTGCATTTGTTTTTAAGGATTTCGAATCAGGAAAAAGAAAAACAGTTTATTGAAGCCCCCTGTCCTCCGCCAACCTGCGGAGAACTTAGGACGAATTATTCTGAAATATTTTAATTATCGATAAAGAAGAAGCTGGTAAGACCCGAAGGGGCGAAATATAAATAACACCGGGTGTAAATCCGGTGTTTAAAAGAAAAGTAGCAGAACCCCGTAGGGGTAACATGTGTAAATGGGATCTTGATTACTGTTGCTGAATAGAATTATAGAACCCTGAAGAGTCCCGTACGTACGGGAACAGAAGCCTAATAGAGTTATCCCGAAACAATCGGGACTAGAAACATATATATGAAAATTCAAAATATAGTAACACTTGGAGAACTGAAAGCAATCGGCTATCAATCCAAAAGTATTAAAGAAGAAATTCGTCAAAATCTTATTGCCCGTTTAAAAAACAAAGAAGAAACTTTTCCTGGCATTATTGGTTTTGAAGAAAC
>JANOFP010000265.1:0-3360 GCA_031413675.1 Bacteroidota bacterium | reverse complement strand
AAGGTGTAAAGACGGCAGCCAGCGACTCTAAAGTAACCGCTTCATTTGTTGAGATGCATTTAAAAATTGGAATCGATTCATTGAAACAATTGATGAATGATGGAATGACTGTACGGCATTTGAAATTTTAATTTTAACACTACATCCGTGTCATAACCTGATTTTATCTGAATTCGTTGCTCCAAATAAAAAACCTTTCCATAGATTTCATTACTGAAAATGAAAAAACAACTGCTGTTAAAAACATTTCATTTGATGTAAATAAAAATGAAATAGTCGCATTAGTCGGCGAATCGGGTTCAGGCAAATCTGTAACAGCATTATCCATACTTCAACTCCTCCCCACTCCGCCTGCAAAATATGTTGGCGGAGAAATTTTATTTACAGAAAATGTATCTGTAAACCTTTTACAACTGAAACAAAAAGAATTACAAAAAATAAGAGGGAATAAAATTGCCATGATTTTTCAGGAGCCAATGACATCATTAAATCCTGTTTTATCCTGTGGCATGCAAGTGATGGAAGCGTTGCTTGCTCATAAAAACATTTCTTCATCGGCTGCAAAAGAAAAAACAATTGAATGGTTCACAAAAGTAAAACTGCCTTCGCCCATTACGATATTCAATCGTTATCCGCATCAACTCAGTGGTGGACAAAAGCAACGGGTAATGATTGCAATGGCACTCTGCTGCGAACCTGCATTATTAATTTGCGATGAACCAACAACCGCATTGGATGTAACCGTACAAAAAACAATTCTTAGCCTTATTAAAGAATTACAAGTACAAAACAAGATGGGTGTAATATTTATTACACACGATTTAGGGGTGGTTGCAGAAATTGCAGACCGTGCTGTTATTTTATACAAAGGAGAAATTGTAGAACAGAATACGGTTAAATCTATTTTTCTCAATCCCTCGCATCCCTATACAAAAGGATTAATTGCGTGCCGTCCACTGAATCATAAGAAAGGAGAACGGTTACCTGTTGTAAGTGATTTTTTAGATCCTGGAATTAAAGATACCAGAATCCGGAATACAGAATTCGGAATTCCCAACGCTACCGAACAATTGAAAACGAATCAATTTTCAAACACAAATTCCCAATTAAAAATACTTGAAGTACAAAACTTAAGTGTTCATTTTCCGAACAGAAAATCTTTTTTTGGTAAACCGCTTGAATACATAAAAGCGGTTGATGATGTTAGCTTTGAAGTTAACAAAGGTGAAATACTTGGATTAGTTGGTGAAAGTGGTTGTGGTAAAACAACACTCGGAAGAACCTTGTTACGATTAATTGAACCCCAATCCGGAAAAATTATATTCAATGGAAAAAATTTAACTGCAATTCCATCGGTTGATTTAAAAAAGGTAAGAAAAGAAATGCAGATTATTTTTCAGGACCCCTATTCATCACTCAACCCAAGAATTTCGATTGGTGATGCAATTATGGAACCTATGAACGTACATAAAATGTATAAAAATATAAAACAACGAAAAGAGAAAATGGTTGACTTATTGGAGAATGTAAACCTCGATTCAAATTTAATAACCCGTTATCCGCATGAATTTAGTGGTGGTCAGCGGCAACGCATCGTTATAGCACGGGCATTGGCACTCAACCCCTCGTTTCTTATTTGTGATGAATCTGTTTCTGCATTGGACGTAAGTGTTCAGGCGCAGGTGTTGAACCTGTTGAATGATTTAAAAAAGAAATTTGACTATTCCATTATTTTTATATCACATGATCTGTCGGTGGTACGTTATATGAGTGATCGGATTTTGGTTATGTACAAAGGTAAAATAGAAGAAAGCGGATTTTCAGAAGATATTTATCTAACCCCAAAATCCGAATACACACGACAGTTAATTGCTTCGGTGCCGAAAGGGGTTATTGCCTAAAAAATATTTTCCTAAACTACGAATCAGTTCCAAAAATCAAAAGCTTTACTGCTTTTTCCAATACCCCCCGTCTTCATCACTGCTATAAAACACAGCAGCGCTTTTTCGTTTTGAATATAAAAGTTTTTTCAACATTTTATTGAGCTGTTCACTTAAGGGTTCGTCATCATTAATTTTCGTTTCAGTAATCCGTGTAAAATCAAATTCGGCATTCGCTGTATAATCTCCAAGGTCAGAAAGTGGAGAATAGAATGAATATGTTTTCGATTCTTTCCCGGCTTCAAACTCAAACTCATTTGCATTTTCCGGCACCAGACCTACAGTGGCTATTTTCCAAAAGCCATCATCTTTTTTTGGTTTCACTTTAAAAAAATAAATAAATCCTTTTTTACCTTTATAATCTACCGGTAATTTTTCCAGATACAAGATGGAATCGGGTTTGTTATAATCATCTCCTTCTTCAAACAGGCGGCTTTTGCCCAAATCAATATGTGTATTAAATGAAGCTGGGAATAATTCATTCTTCTTCAATTCTTTTAATTCAGCATATAATTTATACCGGTAATCATCCATCCCTGCGAAATATTTTAATAAGGTATCAGGTATTGCCAATTCATTTTTTAATAAAATGAGCATCGTACTAAACTTCACTTGTTTGTCATTCGAATTTAAAACCTGAGTTATCAGCTGTAATATAGCAGCATTTTTTTCCCTGAATGGCAATAGAAGTTTTACATAGCTTATTAAATTCTCATTCCCGTCATCCTTTTCATCCTGGTAATCCAGCTTTGCTGCCGGATCTTCATTCTTACTTATCGCTTTGTCTATCTGCTTTTTCTTTTCGGCAATTGCTTGCTTTTTTAATGCCTGTTTAGCTTCGATAAAAAATTTATTGAAATACATTTCGTATTCCGTTGGTTTTATTAAATTACTATCCACCAGTTGCTCCAATAAATTCATCATCGGTTTTTCGTAATCATCAATCGTCATCAGAGGCAACAAGTCGGACAAAATCGTTTTAGTAAGCAGGAGTGAATCAGAAAGCTCGTCCATAAAATTTCCATTGAAATATTGATTCGAAAAAACATTTCTTCCGCTTCCGTAATAAGTATAATCAATATTACTACTAGTTGTATTTACATTAAGTACCGGTGGCTCAACTGTAATGATGTCCCTGAATATTTTTATAGCATACGCTGTTTTATGCTTCAGCAAACTTTCCAAAATAGCGTATTGCAATTCTACCGTGTCGCCGGCAGCGTAATATAATTCCTTTAAAAAATCAGCTGATTGCTTTGTATTTATTGTACTCAGCTTTTCTATCCATGTTTTTTTATGGTCCAAATATTTTTTCGTATCCCAGTTAAGTAAAGCAATTGCTTTTTTAAAATCAGGGATATCTACAGAATCAAAATCCATTCTTTCAATACCGCGATAGGCCCTTTTTTTAACTATACTG
>JANOFP010000264.1:0-2772 GCA_031413675.1 Bacteroidota bacterium | reverse complement strand
CTTTCCAGAGCTAATTTTATTTAAAACATGGACAATTCAAAAGACCTCCGCCTCGCCGTTTTAATTGATGCTGATAATATCCCTCACCGGTTAATTGGTGGCATACTGGAAGAGATAGCTAAATATGGTGTACCAACATTTAAACGTATTTATGCCGATTGGACCAAGCCACATGTTGCCGGATGGAAATTGGTTTTACTGGATCATGCTATTACGCCTATTCAACAATACAGTTATACAACCGGAAAAAATTCTTCTGACTCTGCACTCATTATTGATGCAATGGATATTTTATATACGGGACGAGTAGATGGTTTTTGCGTAGTAAGTAGCGATAGCGATTTTACCAGGTTGGCTACAAGATTGAGAGAAGCCGGAATGAAAGTATTTGGGATGGGTGAGCAAAAAACACCTTCAGCATTCCGGGCTGCCTGCGACAAATTTATTTATATAGAAATATTAGATCAACAAGAAGCAACCGGGCCAAAGCAAATTAAACTGGTCGATCTTCGGAAAAAAGAAAAAGTAATCAGTAAAGCTGATAAGGCTTTAGTAAACCTGGTTACCTCCAGCATTAACGATATAGGTGATGAAAACGGCTGGGCATTTCTAGGCGAACTTGGAAATTTGTTATTAAAGAAACGCCCCGATTTTGATTCACGTAATTATGGCTTTGAAAAATTATTGTTACTGATCCGGAGCCTGGGTCATTTTGAAATAGATGAACGTGAATCGGGAAGAAAAAATGTGAAACTGGTTTATATACGTGTAAAATAATTTTTAAGATTGTCATTGATAACCCACCCGATAAAAATCTTTTTACAAATCGTATTTATCATTTACTTTTTGCTGCTTACAAAAAATATTTTATTTAAAAATAATAGCCCTCGTTTTTATAAAAATTATTTTTCGACAGAATACAAAAATTATGAAGTGAAAGACGGGTGGCAAAAAGCAAACACAACTCCTTTTTCCACCATCAAATTATTTTACAACAGCCGCAGACTCAATACGGAGTATAAAAAGAATAATCTACTCGGAAATTTTGCTGGATTTATTCCATTGGGTTTGCTTTTACCCCTTGTGCTTGTATGGTTCAGAAACGGGTTTAAAATTTTAGTTACCGGTTTTTTAGTAAGCCTGGGGTTTGAAGCTGCTCAGTTACTTACCGGACTCGGTGTTTTTGATATTGATGATTTAATTTTAAATACAGCTGGCTGTTTCTCCGGATTTATTCTATTTGTTATTCTCCGGCTTATTTTTAAAAGAAAATAAAAAATCCCGCTAATGCGGGATTCAATATTATAAATCTTACAGCGTATAGCTAACCGCTAACCGTTTTTTAATATTCATCTTCATTAAAAAGAAAATCTTCCTGTGTAGGATAGTCGGGCCAGATATCTTCAATCGTTTCATATACTTCTGCGCCTTCATCTTCCAGCTCTTGAAGGTTTTCTACTACTTCAATAGGTGCGCCGCTACGGATAGAATAATCAATCAATTCGTCCTTGGTTGCAGGCCAGGGTGCGTCTTCCAAATAGGATGCTAATTCAAGTGTCCAAAACATTTTCTTAAGGGTTTAAGTTTTTTTAGAATACAGGTTTGATTTTTTAATCACAGGCCGTACCCCCTAAATTTCGGCAAATGTATGCTTATTAACGAATTTACCAAATCCAGTATTTTGGGCTGATTCTTATTTTGAGGTGCTATCAAAATATTTGAACCACATTAGGAACATAAGGCACATAGAAATACACACATAGATTTGTTTTGTTTTCTATGTGAAGCCCTATGTTTCTAAGTGCCTATTGTGGTTCAAAACTCGTAAACAGAATTTTAGGGCACAATTCGTAATCAGAGATCGATAACACCTCAAAATAAGAATTAGCCGTATTTTGAGATGGGATTTACCGTTTTATACAATTTTTGTTATTGGGTGCTTTAATATTCACCATTTGATGATTGTTGCAGTAAATTCGCTTCATGTTATCAGCAAAAAATATTTATAAAAAATATGGAGCTGTTGAAGTTTTGCGGGGAGTTGCCTTTGAAATAAATAAAGGGGAAGTGGTTTCGATTGTGGGTCCTTCCGGTTCGGGAAAAAGTACATTACTTCATATTCTAGGCACGTTGGATAAGGCGGATACAGGCAGTATCAGCATGAACAATACAAGCCTGAATGAACTTTCGGGAAAAAAATTAGCCGCATTTCGTAATAAACATATTGGTTTTGTATTTCAGTTTCATCATTTACTACCCGAATTTTCTGCTCTTGAAAATGTTTGTATTCCCGGGTGGATAGCCGGTAGAAAAAAGAATGAAGTAATTGCAGAAGCGGAAAAATTATTAGCGATGCTCGGACTTTCTCACAGGCTGAATAATAAACCCAATCAACTTTCGGGGGGAGAGCAACAACGAGTTGCGGTAGCAAGAGCATTAATCAATAAGCCTGACATTGTAATGGCGGATGAGCCTACTGGTAATCTTGATTCTGCTAATGCCAAGGAATTACACCATTTGTTTTTTGATTTAAGAAAACAATTCAATCAAACTTTTTTAATCGTCACGCATAATGAAGAACTGGCGCAATTAAGTGATCGGGTATTGTACATGAAAGATGGGATAATTGTTTAGAGAAATAAAATGGTTTTAGTTTTACGGCTTCTTTGAAGCCGATGTGGATTGCTTGACTTACTATTAATATGATTGTTGTGGTTTTACGGCTTCATTGAAGCCGATGTTTAGTAAGAGACTAAACATACCTGTCCCGAT